>CAYIZC010000021.1:0-8972 GCA_964367805.1 uncultured Gammaproteobacteria bacterium | reverse complement strand
CTTGATAATATTTTTTCTAGGAGTTAAACTTTGAAAAAAAAGAATAAGTTCGTTTTAAAAAAACGAACTTTTTTATTTTAGAAAGTTGTAAAATAGAAATAAAAAAAACCAGCACAATGTAAGTATTTACAAAAAAAGAAAGAAGTGCTAAGCTAATCTCATAAAGTTATTAAATAATCAAGCTGTTTTTGGAAAATTAGGAAGAGATAATCACTGAAACTGGTCAGAAAAAATTTTTGAAGATAAAATTATGCTATTACCTAGAAATTGTTTAACATTAGCTAAAACAAACTCAAAATTGAATAAAAATCTTCTCAAATAACACTTATTTAAAAGTGCTTATTCTTGTTTAAAAATCAATTTAAATTTTTTCCGCCTAATTCCAAATACAGCCAAATTTTATATGGAAATTATAAACTATGTCTTGTATTTAGTTGTTGCTCTGGGCGGTTTTTTTATTGGCTATATTGCCTACAAGAAAACTACAGAGGGCAAGATAAATACTGCTAAAGAAAAAGCTGAGAAAATTTTAGGTGACGCTAAGTCTAAAGAAAAGGAACTATTGCTTCAGGCTCAAGATAAGGCGATAGGTATTATCAGCGAATCAAAAAAAGAAGAAGCTAGTAGAAGAGCTGAGATCAATCAATTACAAAAACGCTTAGAGGATAGGGAAAATACCTTCTCCCATAAATTAATTGAGCTTCAAGATAAGCAACAAAAGCTTTATGACAAGGTAACAGAGGTTCAAGAAATTAAAGAAAAAATAAAAGGAATAGAGGAGGCGCAAACTACAAAACTAGAGGATATTTCCAAAATGGCCCAAGAAGAAGCTAAGGAAGTGCTCTTAAAAAGAGAAGAGGAAAAGTCTGCCGAAGATCTTTTAGTTAGAATGCGCAAGCTAGAAAATGAGAATCAAGACACTATAGAGGAAAAGGCTCGTGATTTTTTAGCTACTGCTATGCAAAGAATGGTTTCTGACTACACAGTTGAATTAAGCACGACCACCGTTGATTTACCCAATGATGAAATGAAGGGTAGAATTATTGGTCGTGAAGGTAGAAATATTAAAGCGATAGAAAACATGACTGGCGTAGAGATTATTGTAGATGACACCCCAAATGCAATAACTATCTCTGGCTTCTCCCTTATCCGTCGTCATATTGCTAAAAAAACTTTAGACTATTTAATTAAAGATGGTCGTATTCATCCTACTAAAATTGAAGATGCAGTTTTAAGTGCTAAAAAAGATATCTCTATAGATATTAAAAAGGCTGGTGAAGAGGCAATGTATGAGGTAGGTGTTACTGGTTTTGATCCTAAGTTAGTGCAAATATTAGGTCGCCTTAAATATAGAACTAGTTACGGGCAAAACACTTTAAGACACTCAGTGGAGGTGGCTCACTTAGCGGCAATGCTTGCTGAACAATTGGGAGCTAATGTCACCTTGGCTAAAAAAGGAGGACTACTGCATGATATTGGTAAAGCTGTTGACCATGAAGTCTCTGGTAATCATACAGAGATTGGTCGCGATATAGCGAAGAAATTTAATCTTCCCCCAGAAATAATTGCCCCCATTGAAAGTCACCACGATGACCATCCCTCTTCTCTTATCTCTGTTATCGTTAAAGTAGCTGATGCAATTTCCTCAGCTAGACCAGGAGCAAGACGTGATAGTTTTGAAAACTATATTCAAAGACTAGAGGAATTAGAAAAAATTGCTCTTAGCTTTCCAGGCATTGAAAAAGCCTATGCCATTCAAGCTGGACGTGAAGTTAGAGTATTTGTAGAACCAGAAAAGATTGGTGATTTAGAATCTCATAACCTAGCCCGAGAAATTGCTAAAAAGATAGAAAATGAGTTAAAATACCCAGGAGAGATAAAAGTAAACGTGATTCGTGAAATGCGAGTAACAGAATATGCTCGTTAATTTATAAGACTTGTCAAATAAAAGAAAACAAGTTAAAATAGTGAAATATGAACAAAGCACAACTCATCGACAAAATATACAATGAAGTTGAGGGTTTGAGTAAAAAGCAGGTCGAGAAAATGATCGATACTTTTACCAATACTGTTATTTCTGAACTTAAAGAAGACCGCGAAGTGACTATAGCTGGTTTTGGCACTTTCTTATCTCGGATACGCTATGCGCGTGGTGGAGTTAATCCACAAAATCCGAGTGAAAGAATAACAATTCCTGAAGTCAAGGTGGCCAAATTTAAGACTGGCTACAATTTAAAGCAAGCCCTAAAAGGTAAGCGCTAAACTCTTTATAAAAAATCTTATTTTTTATTAAGACTTTTCTTTTGCGCGTCCGTAGCTCAACTGGATAGAGCACTTGGCTTCGGACCAAGAGGTTGCAGGTTCAAATCCTGCCGGGCGCACCTATTACTTTATAGACGTCAATAATGGCTGGGTAGCTCAGTTGGTTAGAGCGTAGCACTCATAACGCTAAGGTCACGGGTTCGATCCCCGTCCCCGCCACATTTTATTTTTATAAAGTAAGACATTTAAAATGTTATTTTAATAATTTTTTCGCCCTGTTAGCTCAGTTGGTAGAGCGGCTCCCTCTTAAGGAGATGGTCGTAGGTTCAAATCCTACACAGGGCACAAAAACAGGCTATTGCCTGTTTTAGTTTGATTAAAATATATCTATTCATAAACTATGTTAAATCTAATAATATTTGGCTCACCTGGAGCCGGCAAAGGAACTCAAGCGCAACTACTTGCACGCGATTATAATCTTAGCCACATTTCCAGTGGTCAGTTATTAAGAGAAGCGGTTTTAGATGAAGATAAAAATGAAAAAATAAGCAGCTATCTAGACCAAGGACACCTAGTCCCCGATGATATAATTATGAAGCTAATGGCGCCTGAGATAAAAAAACACCTCAAAACAGATGGCTTAATACTAGACGGATACCCTCGAACCATAGTTCAAGCTAAATCACTAGATCAACTTTTTTTAGATAATAATCTTAAACCAGCCAAAGTGATTAATTTAGATCTTGAAGAAAGTATAGCAATTGAACGTATTATGTCTCGGGCTAAATATTCAAATCGTAGTGATGATCAGCTAAGGGTAGTAAGTGCTAGACTAAGTATATACCAAAAGCAAACTAAGCCTCTTATAAGCTACTACCGAGACCTAGGACGCCTCATAAGCATAGATGGTCGCCCTGAACCAGAGACAGTTAATCGAAATATCCAGGCAGCAATTATCCAGTAAATTTAGCGCCCTCCGAATAATAAAAAATTAGATACAAAAAAGAGATAAATTAATTATCTCTTTTTTTATTTAAGTTTGTTTTACTTGCTTACTCTACTTGCTTACTTTTTTAGCCTTCTCTTCCTTTAAGATTTCACCATCTTCATCAGCTTTTATTTTATCTACAATCGCTTTTCTTAACTCAGCTAACATTTTCTTATCATCCTTTAAAGTCTTTTTAGCAGTTTCTCGCCCAAGTCCTAGCTTAGTATCGCCAAATGAATAAGAATTACCGCTTTTCTTAAGTACATCATGTTCTACACCAAGATCTACTAAATCACCGGCAACAGAAATGCCTTCGTTATACATAATATCAAACTCACAAACTCGAAAAGGAGCTGCTACTTTATTTTTTACTATCTTGGCCTTAACTCGATTACCAATAATTTTGTCTCCCTGTTTGATTTGGGCTGCTCTTCTTACCTCTATTCTAACTGAAGAATAGAACTTTAAAGCATTTCCACCAGTGGTTGTCTCTGGACTACCAAAAAATACTCCTATCTTATTTCTAATCTGATTAATAAAGATAACTACAGTTTTGGTACGCGCTATAATAGCGGTTAGTTTTCGTAGAGCCTGACTCATAAGTCTAGCTTGAAGACCCATATGTGAATCTCCCATCTCCCCTTCTATTTCTTTTTGTGGAACTAGGGCTGCTACACTATCTACTACAATTACATCAACCGCATTTGAGCGGACTAATGTTTCTACGATATCAAGAGCTTGCTCACCACTATCTGGTTGAGAAAGTAACATCTCCTTTGTGTTTACACCAATTTTAGCTGCATAGTCTGGATCCAGTGCGTGCTCAGCATCCACGAAAGCCGCAATGCCACCTAATTTTTGCACCTCAGCCACAATGTGTTGTGCTAAAGTTGTTTTTCCTGATGACTCTGGTCCAAAAATTTCTACCACTCGACCACGAGGCACACCACCAATTCCTAGTGCATTATCTAAAGAAAGGCAGCCAGTGGAAACTACGTCTACATTAGTTTTCCTTGCATCGCCAAACATCATAATAGCCCCTTCACCAAACTTACTCTTAATTTGCTCTATTGCCCCTAGAGCGGCTTCATGTCTTTTTTCTAAATCCTTAGATCTAACATCTATTGTTTTTTTTGCTTTTTCTTGTTTAGCCATAAATTTATATATCTATTTTATTATTGTCTGCTTTTTATTATAGCATTTTTTTATTAAAACTGCTTTAAATATTTAATTAATGTATTGTAAAGTTTTAATCAGCTCTTTTTTTAAATATTGGCAAAATACTTTCTAAATACTCGCCTTCAGAGTTTTTTATACTTACACTTAAACCTTCACTTTTGCGGATAATTAAAACACGCCCTCTTACTCTATCTATTAAATTTACTTTTACCAAATCATCTTTTGTGTTACTTGCCTCCCGTTTTTTTGGAGTTATATTATTAAAAAAATTAATAGTAGAGTCTAAAAAAATATAAGTCTTTTGATTTATTGCCAGTTGGTAGGCCCGATTATTATCTTCATCTCCATTATAAGATAAGACTGCAAATATAGTTAAAAGCAAAAAAATAGTGGTCATGCCTAGGGCAAATAATATTTGTTTTGGTTTAAACATAATATTAATTTTTATTGAATATACTTAACTCTCCATACTTACCATCGTATCCGGCCTCAAGCTCTATTTTTCCTAGCCTCATATTGTCTATTCCTTTTTTTACTCTTCCAGCTAGATCACTCTTAATTAAATCTGTATCTAGATCTAGTAATATATAAAGCTCTGACCCGTATCTAGAAACTAAGTCATTATATAAGCTTATTACCTTCTTAGATTTTAAAGTCTTAATTTCTAAAGCCTCTGCTATTATCTTAGCTAAACTAATGGAATTTTTAAAGTTTAGAGATTTTTGCTTAGCTTCTTTTGCAGACCTATTGGCTAAGCTCTCCACCCGATTTAAAACCCCTATAGTTAAAGGTTTTTGGCATACTGGACAAATATTTTTTAATTTATTACTCTTACTAGCCAGACAAGAAAAATTGCAATTCCTATGACCATCGGCGTGGTACATGCCTAGCTGAGGATAATACTCTATAGTATAAAGTACGCCGCCACCCTCCCCTTTCTTATTATATTTTACAATATCATATATTTCATTATAGCTAGGTTTAGCTGAAAGAGACATTACTGTAGCCTCACGAGCAATATTATCTAAGCTATGAGCATCTGAGCTTGATAGTAAAGTTAGACTATCTAAAGAAGATAGGCGCGCATTCATCTCTGGGTCACTAGATAGTCCGGTTTCAAAAGCGTATATATTTTTTGTTTGTTCCTTGAAACATTCCTCTAAACTATCAAATCCAGACTTAGAGCCAAAAACAGAAAACCAAGGAGTCCAAATATGAGCGGGGTATATTAAGAAGCCGGGATGAATCTTTAAAACTAGAGCCACAAAGTCAGGCGCCTTTATTCCAAGAATTGGTCTCCCATCTGATCTAATATTATATTTTTTATCTAAGTATTTATTTAATCTTTCCGCTGCCTGGAGGTTTGGCGCATGGATAAGTAAATGTATTTTTCTAGTTTTGCCTCCATCTTTATAGATTAGGGATACTTCGCTGGTGATAATAAATTTAACACTTCCTTGCTTATCACTCTTAAGGCTATAGAGTCCACTTCCTAGAAAAGTTTCGCTTAAGCTTTCCTTAATCTCTTTAAACCATAGTGGGTGCGTAAAGTCACCACTTCCCACAATATCTACACCCTTAACAAGACATGTCTTAGCAATGCTCTCTAAGCTTATACTTGGTGAGCAAGCCCGGGCATAGGGTGAATGTATATGTAGGTCTAAAACTTGCCTCATGACTTAATTATTAACCAAATCTTCAGCTATCTTAAGTTCAGCTAAGCTATTTATACCCATAGCCTCTTTGGGTTCTATAGAAATTGTATCTATCTCATAATTTTCTGAAAAAGCAATACCAACCATATCAGTTAGATAAAACTCATGCGCCTTGTTATTAGCCTCTAGTTTATCAATATTGTTAAACAACCACTCTTTGTTAAATAACATAAATCCCGGATTAACTTCTGTGATTTCTTTTTCCTCTTCACTGGAGTCTTTTAACTCAACAATAGCCTTCACTTTCCCCTCGCTATTTCGAACCATTCTTCCCCAGCTATAGAAATTTGCGTGCCAACCTTCAAAATTGGGTAATTTAGTGGGAGCAACCGCCACCGCCTTAGTGTCTACATTGGCAAATTTTGTGATTGACTCACTACTTAAAAATGGATGATCACCATATAGAACCAAAATTTTATTAGCCTCGCTACTCACTTTATCTCGCGCTGATCTAACCGCATGTCCAGTCCCTAGTTGATCTTTTTGAATAGCATAACTCACCTTATAACTCTTAAGAGCTTCTTTGATAATGTCTATATTGTCTGGAGAAACAACTACAATGGGGTCTAATTTAAAACCACAGGCATAAACGGAGCTTATTAAATAATCTATCATCGGACGTCCATTTAGTGGCACTAAAACCTTAGGAAGCTCTGATCCCATGCGCGTTCCTCGGCCGGCAGCCAGTATTACTATTTGAGTCATATAAGTTTTAATAAGTATAATTAATAACAATTAGACTAGTATTTTAACATTTATAAAGTGGGTAAGCAAATTAATATTTGCTAATATTTTAACTAATATAAGATAAAATACTATTCTTTATTCCTTCACTTAAGGCGGCTGCAGAGGCCTTTGTCTTTGCCTCAGTGTAGATTCGAAGTATAGGCTCAGTGTTTGAGCTTCTAATATGGGCCCATGAATCTACAAAGTCAATCTTTAAACCATCTATCTCATTAATTTTCTCTTTACTGTATTTAGCTTTAAGTTTAGTTAATAAGGCGACTATATCCACCCCCACATCTAAGGTTAACTTATCTTTTACCATATGATATTCTGGCAACAAACTTCTTAGCTCAGAAACCTTTTTGCCAGACTTAGCTAGATGAGTTAAAAATAAAGCTACCCCAACTAAAGCATCACGTCCATAATGTAGTGGGGAATAGATAATGCCCCCATTACCCTCGCCTCCTATTACTGCCTTTAACTCCTTCATTTTATCAACCACATTTACTTCCCCTACTGCTGCAGGCTCATAAAAACCGCCTCTATTTTTAGCAATATCAGCTAAGGCTCGTGAGGATGATAGGTTAGAGACTGTAGTTAATTTATATAGTCCAGGATAAGATTTTTCTATATCAGAGAAATTAGAAAATACATAATCAGAAATAGCAACTAGAGTATACTCTTCACCAAACATCTTTCCCTTTTCGTCTATAAACACTAAGCGGTCGACATCAGGATCAACTACTATACCAAGGTCAGCTCTCTCACTTTTTACCCGCTCCATTATTTCTCCTAAATTACTCTCTAGTGGCTCAGGGTTGTGAGCAAAATTACCATCTAAACTATCATTTATTATTATTTGTTGACTCACCCCTAACATTTCCAAGGTATGAGCTATCGCTTTAGCACCTATAGAATTTATTCCATCTACTACTATTTTATAATTCTGCTTAGCCACCAAATCTTTATCAACCAAAGGAAGCTTTGCAATTCTATTTATATGATCCCATTCTAAATAGGGATTGAAGAGATATGTGCCACTCTTGTCTTCACTTACATAGTCAAAAACATCAGACTCAGCTGATTCTATAATACTTTCACCCTCAAGCTTGCTTAAAAATTCGCCAGAAGAATTAAGCAACTTAAGAGCATTCCAGCCAGAAGGATTATGAGAGGCAGAGATTATTATTCCACCTTGAGCGTCTTGGCTTAAGACCGCCATAGCGACTGTAGGGGTAGCTGCCATCCCAAGGTCAATTACATCTACTCCAAGCGCTAGCAAGGCTCCTGTTACTAAATGACTTACTTGTAGACCAGAGACGCGCGAGTCTCTTCCTACTATCACCTTCGTTTTTAACTTAGTGGAACTTTTTTTAATAAACTCTCCGTAGGCGCTAGTAAATTTTAAAATATTAGCTGGTGTGAGGTCATAATCATCTGCGGGGCCGATGGTTCCCCTGATACCAGAGATAGATTTAATTATTGGCATAAAACAAAAAAGAATTATTTAATAACTTAATTCTATAATAAATATAGACTTAAGGGAAATAATTCTAGAATTTTGCCAATAAAAAAACACCATTGTTCTGGCGGTTACCTACTTTTCCAGGGCTCAGGCCCAAGTATCATCAGCGCTATCAGGCTTAACTTCTGAGTTCGGAAAGGGATCAGGTGTGACCCTAACGCTTCTACCACCAGAACAATAGTGTTTTTCTCTTTCAAGCGTAAAAATACGCTAAACTATTGTTTATATATAAATAATCAATTATCTTAAAAACAAAAATGTGGGAAAATCAAATGACATATTAGTACCACTCGGCTCAACCCATTACTGGGCTTACACCTATGGCCTATCAAGGTCATATTCTCTAACCTGTCTGTGAAACCTAATCTTGAGGACAGCTTCGCGCTTAGATGCTTTCAGCACTTATCTTAACCGAAGGTAGCTACCCAGCAATGCCCTTGATAGAACAGCTGGTACACTAGAGCTTCGTCCTTCCCGGTCCTCTCGTACTAGGGAAGGGCCCTCTCAAGTTTCCGCGATCATAGTGGATAGGAGACCGACCTGTCTTACGCATGTTTTCACTTATTACTAAGTGCAT
>CAYIZC010000020.1:2490-9044 GCA_964367805.1 uncultured Gammaproteobacteria bacterium | reverse complement strand
CTTTTAATGAATTAATTAAGTTAGCTTCAGGTGTATTGGAGATAGAAATAATTTCTGCTAGACCTTTGTCTAGCTTGTCTGATCTAAATATAAAAAAATATTTAGCCAATAAGTCGGGAGCAAGTGATGTAAAAATTTCTGAAGAAATTGACAATAGCATGATAGGTGGCTTTATCCTTCGTTATGATGATAAAGTAGTAGATGCTAGTTTAAAACAAAGTCTAGTTAATTTTGAAAAACAGATTAGTAATTAAATAAAAATATGGGAAATAAAAAAGATTTCATCATTGAAGAATTAAAACGTCAGATATCTGGTTTTAAAGTGGAATTAAAAGAACAAAGTGTGGGCCGAGTTTTAAAAATAGCCGACGGCATTGCTCTTGTTTCTGGCCTAAAAGAGGCAATGATGAGTGAAATTTTGATTTTTAAATCTAAAGAAGGGGAGGTGAGTGGCTTGGCCTTAAACTTAGAAGAAAGTTTAGTGGGTGTAATTATTTTAGGGAACCACAAACTAATTAAAGAGGGTGATGAGGTGGTTTGCACTAAGCAAATTCTTTCTGTTCCGGTTGGCGAGGCTTTGCTAGGTAGGGTTATAAGCCCCTTAGGTGAGGCTTTAGATGGTAAAGGAAAACCAAACACTACAGAATTTTATCCAGTAGAGCGAATTGCTCCTGGTGTTATTTCTCGTCAGTCAGTAAATGAGCCACTACAAACTGGTATTAAGGCAATAGATGCGATGGTGCCAATTGGAAAAGGGCAAAGAGAGCTTATTATTGGTGATAGACAAATTGGTAAAACTGCTCTTGCAATAGATACTATCATTAATCAGAAAGGGAAGAATGTTAAGTGTGTTTATGTTGCTATTGGTCAAAAAGAGTCAAAGATAGCCGCGATAGTTAAAAAATTAGAGGAGGCCGGCGCTATGGAATACACCACGGTGGTTTTAGCGGGAGCTTCTAATCCAGCGTCTTTGCTTTATATCTCTCCTTACGCTGGTTGTGCTATTGCTGAGTATTTCTTAGCTAAAGGTGAAGATTCCTTAATTATATATGACGATCTTTCTCGTCACGCAGTTGCCTACAGAGAAATATCCTTATTACTTAGACGTCCACCGGGTCGAGAAGCTTATCCTGGTGATGTTTTCTATCTCCATTCTAGATTACTAGAGAGAGCTTGCAAATTAAATAAAGAGCATGGTGGCGGATCTATTACGGCCTTACCTATTATTGAAACTCAAGCTGGTGATATTTCTGCCTATATCCCTACCAACGTTATTTCTATTACCGATGGTCAGATTTTCTTAGAACCAGATCTATTTTATAAAGGTAATAGACCAGCTATAAATGCTGGGCTATCAGTTTCTCGTGTGGGATCTTCTGCTCAAATTAAGGCGATGAAGAAGGTTTGTGCTAGGATGAGACTAGAGGCTGCTCAATTTAGAGAGCTAGCTGCTTTCTCACAATTTGGATCAGATTTAGATGAGGAAACAAGCTTTAAGTTAGAGAGAGGTAAAAGGCTTTATGAGGTTTTCAAGCAAGACCAATATCAACCCCTGCCTGTTTATAAGCAAATTTTAATTTACTACGCTTTAGTTAATTCTTATCTTGATAACGTCCCGGTAGAAAGAGTGGCTGAATTTGAAGTTAATCTTTATAAGTACGCTGATATAAATAGTGATTTAGCTAAGATCTTTGAGACTAAAACTGAACTAGATGAGGAAACAGAAAATATAATCAAGACAACAATAGAAAATTACAAACAAACATTAGAGTATTTAAGTTAGTATGGCTAAAACCAAAGAAATATCTCGTCGAATTAAGTCTGTTAGTAGTACCAAGAAAATTACCAGAGCCATGGAAATGGTAGCAGCTTCCAAGATGAGAAAAGCAATTGAAGCAGTGCTTAGCACTAGAACTTATGCCAATTTAAGTTGGGAGACGGTTTTGCATTTGTCAAAAAAAAGTAAATTGCAAAGTGACTCGCTCCACCCCTTGCTCACCCCACGCAAGAAAATAAATAAAGTAGCCATAGTTCTTATCACCTCTAATCGAGGGATGTGCGGTGCTTATAATGCGGCTATAATTTCTAAGGTAAAGGAGTCTATAAAAAAACATGAAGATGTGCCTACTGAGCTTATTTTAGTAGGAAAAAAAGGAGAAGTTCTCTACGGACAAAAGTATGATATAGTGGCTGACTTTCCTAAGAATGATTTAATATTTAGTGAAGCCGAGGTTGAGCCTATAGTTAACTTGATAGTAAAGGATTTTTTAAGTGCTAAATATGATAAGGTTTTTGTTGCCTATACTGACTTTGTTAATCCTGTTTCCCAAATTCCTCGAGTTAAGCAACTATTGCCTATAGACATAGAAACAGAAGATGCTTATTTAGGTATAGTCGCTGATCCAAAAGTTAGTGTTGATAAGAAATTAATAAAAGAAAAAGAAGAGAAGCACTTAGGTATAAAATCTGGTCAAGATTATATTTTTGAACCCAGTGCTGAGGAGGTGTTAGATAGGATGATACCCCGCTTACTAGCTGTTCAAGTTTATCAAGCAATGCTAGAAGCTAACGCTTCGGAGCATAGTGCTCGCATGTCAGCTATGCATCAAGCGACAGAAGCAGCTACTGATATGGTAAAAGAATTAACATTATTTTATAACAAAGCGCGACAAGCCGGAATAACTGCAGAGATTGCAGAAATTAGTGCCGGTGCAAACGCTTTAGCGGATTAATAAAAGAATTTAAAAATATGACTGAGAAAAAAAACAATATTGGTAAAGTTAAGCAAGTTATCGGTGTGGTGGTAGATGTCTACTTTGAAGACTCCTTGCCAGCTATCTATAATGCTTTAGAGGTAGACATTGCCGGTAAGAAACTAACACTAGAAGTAGAGCAACACACTGGCTCAAATGTAGTTAGAACTTTAGCGATGGGAACCACCGATGGTTTGCGTCGCGATCAAGACGTAGTTGATACGGGTGGACCTATCTCAGTCCCGGTAGGAGAGGCTACTTTAGGCAGAATATTTAATGTTTTAGGTGAGGTGGTTGATGGTGGTTCCGAGCCAAAAGCAGAGGCAAGGTATAGCATTCACAGAGAAGCTCCAAAATTTGATGAACAGTCAGATAATGTAGAGATTTTAGAAACTGGGATCAAGGTTATCGATTTAATTTGCCCTATTATTAAAGGTGGTAAAGTGGGAATGTTAGGTGGGGCTGGTGTTGGTAAAACAGTTATTATTCAAGAGCTTATCAACAATATTGCCTCTCAACATGGCGGTTACTCTGTTTTTGCTGGTGTAGGAGAAAGAACCCGTGAAGGAAATGACCTTTATCATGAATTTAAAGAAAGTGGTGTTATCGATAAAGTATCTATGGTTTTTGGTCAAATGAATGAGCCACCTGGTTCTCGTGCCAGGGTAGCTTTAACCGGATTATCGATAGCTGAATATTTCCGTGATGAAAAGAAACAAGACGTATTATTTTTCGTTGATAATATTTTTCGTTTCACTCAAGCAGGGTCTGAGGTATCTGCTCTACTAGGACGTATGCCTTCAGCAGTTGGCTACCAGCCAACTCTATCAACTGAAATGGGTGAGTTACAAGAACGTATTACTTCTACTAAGAATGGTTCTATTACCTCAATTCAAGCTGTCTATGTTCCCGCCGATGACTTAACCGATCCAGCCCCAGCGACTACTTTTGGACATCTAGATTCAACTGTGGTTTTAGCCAGATCTCTTTCTGAACTAGGAATTTACCCAGCTGTTGATCCGCTAGACTCATCGTCAACTATTTTAGACCCTAAGGTGGTGGGTGAAGAGCATTATGAGGTTGCCCGTGGGGTACAAAAAATATTACAAAGATATAAAGATTTACAAGATATTATTGCTATTTTGGGCATGGAGGAGTTATCTCCTGAGGATAAACTTATTGTCCAAAGAGCGAGAAAAATTCAAAACTTTCTTTCCCAGCCTTTTGCTGTAGCCGAGGCTTTCACCGGCAGGTCTGGTAAGTATGTAAAACTTTCTGATACTATTAAAGGCTTTAAAGAGATTTTAGATGGCAAGCATGACAAAAAATCAGAGGATAGTTTTTATATGAAAGGTAAAATAGAAGAGATTGATGAAGCGTAATATAATTATTTATGCCAAGAGCAAAAACAATAAAATTTGAAATTGTAACTTTAGAGAAGGTTGTTTTAGAACAACTTGTCACTCAAGTTACAGTGCCGACTTTAGAAGGTGAAATTACTATTTTGCCTGATCATATCCCCTTGGTTTCTATTTTGAAGCCGGGCGTTATAGAACTTAAAAATGAGGCTGGTGAAATTGAAATTATGTCTGTATCAGGCGGATTTATTGAAGTTTTGCGGGGCAAGGTCGTTATCTTAGCTGATAGTGCAGAAAGAGCTAAAGAATTAAATGAGGAAAGACTTATAGCTGCTAAAAAGAAAGCCGAGGATGAAAAAATAAAAGCTGAAAGCTCAGATCATTATGATATCTCGGCTGTTGCTTTAAGGTTAGAGATATTAGCGGCTCGAGAAAAGGCAATTTATAAGTGGCGACGTTTAAAGAAATAAGTACAGTAAAGATATAAAAATAAAATATTTCAAATAAATAAAAACAGCAGTAATTTAAAACTGCTGTTTTTGTTTAAGTTTAAAATTAAACTAAGATACTTATATTTAAAATAAAAATAAAGCAATTAGAACAAGGCTGCCAAGGGCAATGCGGTACCAAGCAAAAGGTATAAAGTTATTTTTTTGAATAAATTTGAGGAAAAACTTAATACCAAAAATAGCGGTAACAAAGGAAACAAAAAAACCTATAAGCCAGATAAATAGTTCAGATTGGCCAATTGCCGGAGGAGATTTATATAAGTCGAGCACTGTAGCGCCTAGCATAGTGGGCAGGGCAATAAGGAAAGAGAATTCAACTATATTTTTACGACTAATGCCAAGTGAAAGACCACCCATAATAGTAGCAGCTGAGCGTGATACACCAGGTACTATTGCTAAGGACTGGAAAAGACCAATTAAAAAAGATTGCTTGTAGCTTATAGATCCTAAGTCATCCTCCTCTACAATCTTTAGCTCACTTTTTTTTGCTTTATCTCTTTTAAATTTGTTTTCTAAGATTATAAGAACCACGCCACCAAGGATGAGGGCGGAGGCGATAATACTAAGGCTTTCCATAAGGTAGTTCTTAATAAAGCTATAAGCTAAAAGACCGATTATAGCTGTAGGTATGGTAGCGGCGATAATTTTTAGAATTATTTTAGGATTACGAACTACTTTCTTAAAATACAAAACAGCTACAGAGAGAATAGCTCCTAGCTGGATGGAGATAAGAAAAGTTTTTAAAAAATCAGTTTCCGGAATCTTAAGCAGGGCCGAGGTGATTATTAAATGAGCAGTTGAAGAGATGGGTAAAAATTCACTTAAACCTTCAACTAAGCCTAAAATTATAGATTGTAGTATTGTCATTTGATTAAATTATATTTATATATAGCTCTATTTTAGCTTAAACAGAGGGATAAATAAAGGTCTTGACAGAGAGGCCTTAAAAGTTTAAAATATTAAAGTAATTAGCAGTCGAGCTATTAGATTGCTAATACATTTTATTTAATTTAAAAACAAAAATATGAAACTAAAACCATTATTTAATAATGTTATTATCAAGCCTAGCAAGGCTAAGGAACAAACAAAGTCAGGTATAGTGCTTGCTAGTGCGAGTGAGGCTGAAAAGCCAGAAAGAGGTGAGGTTGTAGCCTGTGGACCTGGTAAAATATCAGATAGCGGTGATTTGCAAAAAATGAGTGTAAAAGTTGGCGACCAGGTAGTCTTTAAAAAATATTCTCCGGATGAAGTTAAGCTAGAAGACGAAGACTATCTAGTTTTAAATGAAAGCGATATTATCGCAATTATTGAGTAAAGTTATAAATTTATAAAATAAATAAAAATAATATGGCAAAAGAAATAATATTTAACGAACAAGCAAGACAGTCACTTAAAAAGGGAGCGGACAAGCTCGCTAGTGCAGTAAAGGTCACTCTAGGTCCCAAAGGTAGGAATGTGGTTATCGGACAGTCCTACGGCGCCCCTATCATCACTAAAGACGGCGTAACAGTGGCTAAAGAGATTGAATTAAGTGACAAGATTGAAAACATAGGCGCTGAGATCATCAAGGAGGCAGCGGCTAAAACCAATGATGCAGCTGGTGATGGTACCACTACCGCCACTATTTTAGCGCAAGCCATTATAAACAATGGACTAAAGCTTGTTTCAGCGGGCATAAATCCAATTGAAATTAGAAATGGTATAGAAAAAAGAGTAGCACAGATTGTTTCAGAGTTAAAAAAGATGTCTAAGCAAATATCATCCCAGGCAGAAATTGCGCAAGTAGCTTCTATATCAGCTAATGATAGCGAAATTGGTAAAATTATTGCTGAAGCAATGGAAACAGTCGGCAAGGAGGGCGTAATCACTGTTGAGGAGGGTCAGTCTTTTGGTGTGGAGAGTGAAGTAGTAGAAGGTATGCAGTTTGACAAGGG
>CAYIZC010000020.1:0-2390 GCA_964367805.1 uncultured Gammaproteobacteria bacterium | reverse complement strand
ATAAAAGCACCGGGCTTTGGAGATAATAAGCGAGCCCAGTTAGAAGATATCGCTACCCTTTGTGGTGCTCGTTTAATTTCTGAAGAAGTGGGTCTAAAGCTAGATAAAACAGAGCTTAGTGATCTCGGTTCTGCCCGTAGAGTGGTTTCTTCTAAAGATAGCACTACTATAGTTGATGGCAGAGGAAAGGCTAAGGACATTAAATCTAGAGTGGATTTAATTAAGAAGGAAAAAGAATTAAGTGAGTCTGATTTTGATAAAGAAAAATTACAAGAAAGACTAGCTAAGTTAAGTGGTGGCGTGGCAGTTATAAAGGTGGGAGCAGCCACTGAGACAGAAATGAAAGAAAAGAAATATAGAATAGAAGATGCTTTAAATGCAACCAGAGCAGCCATAGAAGAGGGAATAGTTCCTGGTGGCGGCCTGTCACTACTTGTTTCTGCTTATGGTAAAGATTTTGCTAATTTTGAAAAAGAGTTAAGAGGTCAAGGCAACAAGACTAGCATAGGCGAAAAGATAATTAACCAGTCCATTTTAGAGCCAATAAAAATTATTGCTGAAAATGCTGGTGTAGATGGTTCTTTAATTTTACATAGAATTATAGAAGAAAATAAGGCCAGTTCCGAGCTTATAGGTTATAATGCCGCTAGTGGCGAGTTTGTTGATATGATAAAAGCCGGCATAGTAGATCCAACTAAGGTGGTCAGATCAGCTTTAGAAAATGCAGCTTCAGCCGCTATGATGTTACTTACCACTGAGGCGGTAATTTCTGAAAAAGAAGAAGAAAAATCTTCCTCAAATAGTAGTCCTAGCATGAACCCGATGGCAGGGATGATGTAGAAATAAGCTAGCCCGTAGATGGAGATTAAAAGTAGGCACCAAGTGTCTACTTTTTTTATGTCTAAACTTATATTCTTTAGTTTTAATTAAAAGCTATATTTGGTATAATGTTATTATCTAATTTATATTAATTTTCTATTATGCTAAAGAGTCCTCAGTCTAAAAATAAAATGAAAAAAAACAATACACCTTCTAAAAAGAATAAAAGAGTGGTGGCTGTTTCTGGTTATTTTAATCCACTTCATGTTGGTCACTTGGAGATGATAGAGATGGCAAGTAAAATAGGTGATGAGTTAGTGGTTATAGTAAATAATGATAAGCAAGTTAAGCTAAAAGGTAGTGTTCCTTTTATGTCTGAGACAGATAGATTAAAAATTATTTCAGCTCTTAGATACGTAGACCGCGCTTTTTTAGCTATAGATAAAGACAAGACAGTTTGTCTTTCTTTAGCTAAATTAAAACCCGATGTTTTTGCCAATGGTGGTGATAGAAAGAGTTTAAACGATGTTCCTGAGTATCCAATTTGCCAAGAATTAGGCATAGAGATGGTGGATGGCTTGGGTGAGAAAATCAGAGCTAGTTCTAAAATGATTGCTAAGGCAGCCAGCTTAAAAAAGAAAAATTTAAAAAAATAAGCTAAAATAAAATGCGCGAATATAAAGTCATACCACTTAAATATCCTATTATTATATCGCTAGCAATTTTGTTGCTAGCTTTTAGCCCATTTATTTATCATAAAATAATTAAAACAAATAAACACCTCTTACCTAAATTTATTGCCACAAAGATAGAGGAAAGAGAGAATAGAAAAAAACCTAGCCCCATAGTCTATAAAGAGGAGGTGGATGTAAAAGTGCTAGAAGGTTGGACCATAGATGACATCGCCGATCATCTAAAAGAGACTTCTGGTCTAGATATCAGTCTTAAAAAATTAGCTGGGGAGCCTAAGGTAGATTATCGAGCAAAAAAGGAAGAAGATTTTCCAGTAGACTACTCCGATAGATTTGATTTTTTAGAAACTAAACCAAAGTATTACAGTCTAGAGGGCTTTTTATTTCCTGACACCTACCGTATTTTTAAGCAGGCCACTAGTAGCGAGACTCTGATCTTAAAAATGCTATCTAATTTTGATAAAAAACTAAATGATGAGTTAAGAGCTGAGATAGAACGTCAAGGAAAAACAATTTACGATATTATCATCATGGCTTCTATAATTGAAAAAGAAGCGCCAATAGATTATAAGGATGCTGAGAATAAATCAGCTAGAATTGTCTCTGATATCTTTTGGTCTAGACTTAAAATTGGCATGGCTTTACAGTCAGATGCCACTCTTTCCTATTATTTTTCCGATAATAATCCCGCTCATAGCACTTCTGAATTAAAAGTAGACACAGCTTACAATAGTTATATGTATAAAGGTTTGCCACCAACACCAATTTGTAATCCCAGCTTAAAAGCAATAGAGGCGGCAGTTTATCCTATTACTACTGACTACACATACTTTCTTACAACACGAGATGGGAGTGAAATATTTTTTTCTAAAACTTACG
>CAYIZC010000019.1:0-9423 GCA_964367805.1 uncultured Gammaproteobacteria bacterium | reverse complement strand
CTTTAATACAATATATATAACAATAATATCATTTATTTCTTTCCCTTAGTTCTCTTTTTCTGTCCTCTAGCATCCTAGTTATTCTAGCTAATTGAGTCTCACTAAAGCGACCGACTGGTATTTTATTTAAGTCTTGATTAGTAATTCCCACGCCAAACTTATTCATAATAGTAAAAGCTTCATTGGGACGACCCAAGTAGTAGCGCTTCTTTGTCTTCGGCTCCACATACCAGGCCTCACCATTGGTCTCTACTTGAATATAGATGTGTCCTAGACTAGCCTGCAAAACCTTAGCGTCAAAAGGCATCATACCAGGACCATTGGGGTTGTAGCCATTTAAAACCTCTGTTCTATCATCATGTCCATCACCATCTGAATCGCGTTTAAACTTATTGGTCAAAAGAGCCTCTTCTAGTCGATCTGATAAACCATCTCCGTCTGAATCTTTGTCCATACTTAAGGAGCCGTCTAAAAGTCCAACTGGTAATTTAAACAATCTATCGTTTTTAATACCTAGCCCAATTAAGCTCATTACTGAGAAAGCATTAGTCGGCGAGCCTAGATAGTAGCGTTGCTTGTCAGCCGCGCTCACATACCAAGCTTGCCCCTGCTCCTCAACTTGAATTAAGATTTGACCACTTAGGCGAGCTAATAAATTCTTATCAGTACCACTAAAGTTTTTTCGCGCATTTTCCATAACTGAAAGCGCGTCCTCATCAAAGGGGCCATTGCTAGTTGGTGGCACTCCACTATCTCCACTACAAGATCTCTGTCTTTGGGCTATTTGCTCACTACTTGGATCACAGGGATTAGGGCTATAGTTAATTATCTTTCTATTTTGAATACCATTTACACAATCACTCCAAGGACCATATTCTACTGACTGACAAAAAAATGCATTACTAGAGCTTGAGCAAGCCTGTTCTTGAGCCGCCCTTTGAGCACTAGTTGGTGTGCAAACTCCTGGAGTGGAGCTAACAATGCTACGATACCTAACACCATTATAGCAATCTCCCCAATCACTATAGACTACATCAATACAACTTGGAGAGTTGGACCCACCACCGCCACCACCGCTAGAAACATAGCGCTCAAAGGAGACTGTGTCAGAGGCTGAGTTACCAGCTCTATCAAAAACAGATAAAAGTGCTACATAGGAACCATTTATATTTCCCGAAATGCTTGGATTTAGTATATTCGCTTCTCCTCCAAATGATATTGCTCCTCTTCTTGGAGCTAATTGCTGTGTCCAAGAATATCTCAACTGAGAGGCATCATCGAAGTTATCACTAGCACTTGCGCCTGGCTTAGTGGGTGATTTAAGCGAATCAATAAAAGAACCAGCATCAACGGTGGGAGGAGTAGAGTCAATTGTAAATAAACCAGAGGTACTAGTCGCTTTTATATTAGCCGTATTTACTGTCATCATTCTCGCCCTAGAACTAGTTGAGTTTATATTATCTGGAACTTGCCAAACAAAACTAGTAGAAGAGGCGGCGATATTGTTATCAATATCTAACCAGGTATTTCCATTATCAATAGAGTATTGTGTCTCAATTCTTAATAAATCATCAGGTGCAACTAAGCTCCAAACTAAATTTGTGTCTTTGCCTCCCGCTAAGAAATCACCACTTGCCGGAGAAATTAAAACTGGGTCGTGCAAACTATTCCAGATAAACGATATGGAGCTAGTTGCAATATTGCTAGACCTATCTGAGACTGTTAAAAGAGCTTCGTATTCTCCCGACATATTTCCGGAAAAATAAGTGCTGGTCGCATTTATATCGCTTATATTAAGACTTGCTTCTGGGTATGGTAAAGATAAAACTGACCAGTTAAAGCTTAGCTCTGACTCCTCATCAATGTTATCGCTTACACTTATTCCCTCCACCCCTGTTGGTTCATTTATAGGGGAGCTGATAATGCCCATAATTAAGTCTGGGGCAACAGAATCTATAGTAAAATGTGGCGATAGTCCATTATTTTTATTAGCATAAATATCAACTGCCTCTACTTTTACCAAACTACTACCAGAAAATGCCGAGTTTGTACCATTTTGAATATCCCAGGAATAGCTACGTACTGAAGCTGATGTGGTGGCAATCTCACTCCAAGTATCCCCATTATTTAAAGAGTGGCTGATTATAAAATGGCTAAGGTCTGAATTTTCGGCAATATACCACTCTATATTTTGATTATTTCCGCCAGATATAAAAACTGTACTATCTGGGCTCGTTACTATCGGTATATCTGGGTCCCCGTTCCAATAAAAAGTCATTTCCTTAGAAGAGATGTGCCCTGCCCTATCCTGCACTATAATCTGAGCGCTATAGTCACCACTGACTGTGCCCATCATTTCCGGGTCCACTATCCCATGATCACTAAATACTAAAGTACCTCCAGCTGGAGCCCCCACTCCTTTCCAAATAAATTTCATATCTGCTTCACTGTCAATATTATCACTTACAGTTGTACCAGAGGAAGCTGCATGAGTGGCAGAGCCTATGCTACCTATATTAATTACTGGCGCTATGGAGTCAATGCTAAAGCTGCGAATAGCACTAGTCGTATTACCATCTATATCACTGACTATTAATCTAATTTTTGCCTCTGTAGTATTTTCTGCAGGCACACTCCAAGTATACGATCTAGCGCTGGCTGGAACTGTAGCTATGTCTATCCAGGGGTCGTCATTGTTTAATGCATAGGAAATTAAAAAATTATCTAAATCACCAGGGTTAGTTATTTCCCACTTAATATTTTTAGAAGATGCTCCGGCCCAAAACTCATCACTGCCCGGAGAGCTTATAATCGGTACCGGTGGCTCGACTTCATAATACAAAGAAACATCGTCATAATCTGACATTCCTAAATTATCTGTCACTCTCAATCTAAGTGTGTAGCTACCACTAGTATCAGCTGAGATAATGGGGTTTAAAATATTGCTCCCCCC
The DNA here is from genome assembly GCA_964367805.1 of uncultured Gammaproteobacteria bacterium. Lineage (GTDB taxonomy): Bacteria > Patescibacteriota > Patescibacteriia > Patescibacteriales > UBA12465 > UBA12465. Next base: position 6,470 of record CAYIZC010000019.1, on the reverse strand, counting down.
GCCAAAATTAATATTTCCTGGACCAGATAATTTAGACCAAGCGTAGCCTGCTATACCTGAACCATCGCCATCACTCGCACTTGCTCCAGGAGATTTGGGGACATAAATTAAACCAAGATTGCCAGCATCAACTATAGGGGCTGAAGAGTCGATATAGAATGTAGCGGAAAGCGCTGTTACGTTATTATTATATTGATCATAGGCGCTTACCCTAACTATAGCTTGATTGGAATTTGCAAAAGGTATCGCCCAGTCATAGGATAAATTAGCTCCAAGAGCTGTCCCTCCTGTAGATGAAGTGATGGTGCTAAAATTATTAGCTCCATCCAAACTATATTCTAGCTTATAATAATTAGCACCACTTGAAGGCTCCCAGACTATAGTAGCGTTTTCTCCGCCCTGGTAATAAATACCGGTGGGCTCTAAGACAGAAAAATTAGGTGGATTACCATCAAAATTAAAACTAATTGTATCAGAAGCAGAGTTACCAACTCTGTCGGTCACGCTTAAGCGGGCCGTATATAAACCCGTGACTGTGCCTGAAAGACTAGGATTTAAAATATTAGTACCGCCCCCAAAAACTACGCTAGCAGAAGATGGCCCCTCTACGCTGCTCCAGCTATAGTTGAGCTCGCCAGCTGTGTCAAAATTATCACTAGCGCTTGCTCCTGGACTAGTTGCCGAAGTGATTATTCCAGGAATAGAACCAGCGTTAACTGTGGGAGCAAGAGAGTCTATAGTAAAAATGTTAGAGTTATCACTTAAAACAGTACTACCATAAGTATCTTTAACCTCTACTCTCACCCTCGCATTCTGAGTGCTCACGCTAGGCAGGGTCCAATTATAAGTACGGGTAGATTTATTTAAAACTGGATGAGATATAGCATTCCAAGTTGAGCCACCATTACTAGAGTAGCTTAAGTGAAAATTATAATCTGCTGCCCCCTCTGGATCGGTCCATGAAATTAAAAAATTATTAGCACCTCTTAGCCTCTCTCCTCCGGCTGGACTATTTATACTAAAACCTAGAGGATTGTCAGTCCAGGTAAAATTTAGAGTATCTGAGGCGCAGTTTCCAGCTGCATCACAGGCACTAAGTCTAGCCTGATAACTTCCATTTGCACTTGCTGAGATATAGGGGTCGGTAATATATGAGCCACCGCCAAAAGTAATACTTCCTGGGCCAGATACTTTCTGCCAAGTGCGAGAGGAAATACTTGAGTACTGGTCAGATATACTTGCCCCTGGTCTTGTTGCTAAATTAATTGTTCCCAGACTTCCAGCGTTTACAAGAGGAGGGCTACTGTCATATGTAAAGTTATAATAAGCATAGCCAGTGTTGTTTAAATTATTTCTGGCCCGCACACTTATGCTATAAGTCCCCTCTGAAACCGATACTCCATTGCACTCTATCTTTTCAAAATTATCACCAAAGGATCCATCCTTGGCAATACAGGAAACCCAGCTGCCACTATTTATTCTATAATCTGCACTTATTATTCCCTGAGAATCAGAAGCTGTGGCCGTAAAATTAATTGGAGCTAGATTAGTGATGTCTCCAGGAATACTAGCTATAGAGACACTGGGCACAGAATCAGGAATCACTGTAAAAGGGTTAGCAGAAATAGAGCTAACACTATTTCCTGCTAAATCACTTGCCGTTATCTTTATTCTAGCATTACTAGTATCTAAAAATCCGGGCACCCTCCAAGAATAAGGCCCACTTGCTGTAAGATTATTATTTATCAAAACTTCTTCTCCTGTGAAAGCGCCTGTTGTTGAATATTCAATTTTTATTGGCCCTGAGCCAAGCTCGTAGGCATCTAATGGCGTTGTCCAATTTATGTTGTAATAATCATTGCCATGCAAAGTAATCCCCCCTTCATTTGGATGAGTAATTTCTAGATTATAAGGTGGCGTGGTATCAACTTGAAACTTATAATAGTTTGCGCTACCAGAACGATTATTAGTTTCATCTGTGGCTCTAACGTGCATTCTATACTCCTCTCCTTTTACACTATCAGAAAAAGTGTGATTAGGATTACAGGTAAAGCTAACTGACTTTCCTGATCCAGTAATGCTACAGGGGCTCCAGCCAGAGTCACCGAATCCTGAAGGAACAGGATCATTGGTTTCTGCTGAAGTCCATTTATACTCGACACTAAGCACGCTAGTTAAAGCGTCCATAGCACTACCCGTGAAAATAGGTTTATTATTTTTAATAAGCAAAGGGTTCCCTGGCAAATTATTAAAAGTTATCCCTGGTGCCTCACGGTCAACTATAAAAGCGGCAGTTTCAAGAGACTTGCTGCTGCCATCAGAGCTAAGCGCCCTTACATTCATTTTATAAGATCCACTCGATAAACTAGGCACTATACAAGAAAAGTTAACAATTCTGTCTGCTCCGAAAGTGTAACCACTGTCTGATGTGCAATCTTGCCAAGCTCCTTGAGGATAATAATCAGAGTTATATATCTGATAACTAGCTGAGACAATTGTATCACCAGCATCAGCCGTGGCCCTTGCTTTTGTTGTCGGCAATTCCCAGGATATACTTAGTGGTGGTACACTTATACTTAGGGCCACTGCTGAATAGACTGACTTTATCAGCAAAAAAGAAAATGCAATAATTAAAAAAAAGACAGTTGCAAGTAGTGACTTTTTGCTAATATTTTTAAAAAAATCTTTAATAAATTTTAACATAATAAAAAAACATTTACTTATTGTAATCTAAACTTATTATAACATAATTTTACAAATTTCTGTAGATGATTTAAGGCTTAATTTAAACCATAGCTCACTAACTGCAAAAAAAACTATCTTTGCCTTAAAAAATAGTAGCTAATTTAATAAGCTGTATTGACCTGCTATAGAAAGCTAACCCTAAGACTATTTATTTAAATAAGTAATTTTTAACTGCAAGATTGTCGCAAAAGAAAGCCAGAGTAAATAAGGAATGTTTATATAAACTACCCAAGCGAGTTCAGGGGCTAACGCCAAGATCGCATAAAATGACCAAATGATAGTTCCTAAAACTAGCATTATATCTATGGCTGCTAAAAAATTATTTTGCAGTTTAAATTGTAGAGGTGTAAAAGAGAAATTAAAGATAAGATTTAAAATGAAAGGCAAAACTACTAACCAGCTCAGCTCAGCTGTATAAGTTCGGTAAAATACAGTCCCAAAAGAAAAAGCAATAATTATATAAAGTACAGTCCAGACCGGAGCAAAAAGCTTAGCCGGTGGCGCAAAGCTCGGTTTAATTAATTTTAAATACCAATTCTTTTGACTCATAAAATTCAATTAAGTAACTTAAGTATTACTAAAATAATAGCAACAAAAACAGGCTTAGTAAAATTAAAAAAGGAAGTCATTTTTTGACTTCCTTATAATTTTTTTACATTTTTTTGTAACTACTTGAGCAAGCTTATTTGCTCTAAAATACTTTTAGTGTGGCTTTCGATAAAGCTACCGCACTGATAATTATTTATCAGATACCAGTTTGAAATAGGGTTCTTTGGATTCTTAGAGGCATCGGGTCGTAAGCTTTTTTCTAGCTTTGACTTGTTTGCCTGCCAATAAGAGGCTGGCTTAGTTGTAAGTCCAAATACATCTCCTAGAAATACTTTATTAGCTGTCACCTCTTCCCCTTTGCTAGTGCGATTCATTCCGTGAGGAGAGCGACCGGCATTTTCAAAATGAGACTGTAAAGATACTAGTGCTTCTAGTTTTTTGCTGTATTTGCCATTCCAATTACATTTATTTAGATCTTTAATTTCTTGATCTAAACCACCATTATCGCAAATGGGGGAAATGACTCTAAAAAGCTCAACTATAGCTTCCACCTTGTTGTCCATAGCATCTATAATGCTAATTTTTTTGTCCAAGTTTCCAATTTTTGACTCTACTCTTTTTAGAGTTTTTTTTGAACTAACAAATAGGCCACTAAGAAAATTTACTTTTTTCATGATTAATTTTTTTATAAAAGTTTATATTTTGGATTAATTACTAAATTGACCTAAATTCAGATAAACTTAGTAATTAATCCAAGCAACTTTATTTCTTAAAGTTCGATTCAAACAATATTATTATATCACAGAAGCTTTGATTTGTCAAGGCAAGAGAAATTCATACTAATGTTTTAGCCTCAAAAATCATTTTAAATGGTTTAGAATTATTTTTGAGCGTGCTATAGTTTATAGGTCGTCTAAAGTCTTTAAACTAGAAAGTGTATTTATGAAAAATAAAGAATTAAAAATTGGCCTAGCCTTAGGCTCCGGTGGTTTTCGTGGAATGGCCCATATTGGCGTTTTAAAAGTTTTAGAAGAAAATGGAATAAAGATAAGCTACTTAAGCGGAACTAGTATAGGCGGACTCATTGCCGCTCACTACGCTGCCTTTGCCGATGCCAAGGAATTAGAGAAAGAAATTAGCTCTTGGCCGCTAGATAACTTATATAAATTTATTGACCTAAGCTGGTCCGGTGGAGTGGTAGCTGGAGATAAATTTAATACTTTCTTAAATAAAAGATTCGCTAAGATGGGATTTTCCAGTACAAAAATACCTATAAAAATAATGACTACTAATTTAATAGACGGACAGGCCAATGCTATGTCTTCTGGTAAATTAAGTGATGCTATTCGAGCAACAATGTCCATCCCCCTTCTCTTTCGTCCCTACAAGCATGAAAAAAAACTCTTAGTTGACGGCGGACTAAGCTCACCTGTGCCCATACACCTAATCAAAGAAATGGGAGCTGATATTACTATAGGGGTAAACCTTTATCATAAAAATGAATTTGCAACTCATAAATTTACTATGACTAAAATTGCCCTAAGAAGCACTAGGATAGTTTTACATAATTTAGCCATGCATGACATTTCTCAGGCTGATATTGCCATCTCTCCTGACACCTCTTCAATTGTAAGCACCAATAGCCTAAGGCAATACAGCGCAGCTGAACTTAAAAAAATAATTAAGTTTGGGGAGGATAGCGCTAGAAAAGAGATGCCTAAGATAAAAGCCTTCTTAGCTAAGGCGGCTAAAGCTTAGAGCAAAGCTTTTAGACAAATAAAAAAAGGAGATCTATTTTAGGTCTCCTTTTGTAATCTTTTAACTACTTTAAAATTATTCTTTAGTGAAATTTTCATTAATTTCACTCATTAGCGACTCTAGCCACTCTATCACATCGGCTATCATCACACGCGCCAATATATCATTGGCAAGATACCACTCCGAGCATGGCTTTATTCCATTGACAGCATGCTCTCTGAATTGTTTTTTAAGCACTGCTTCATTTTCTAAGATATAGGAGATGGGCACTAAATCTGCCTCTTTTGCCCCTCCACAATAAAAGCTAATACAATAGGCACAAATTGCCTCTCCTGGCTCAGACAGGTTGTGTCTTTTGTCCAGAGCTTTTATATACTTATTAAAGCTATGTAAATCTCTTAGGATGAGACTTAGCGACTCATCATTTCTTTTCCTTAAAGCTAAAATAGCCTTATCTAGCATTCTTCCCTCTTGGAATTTATACAAAATTTGTATAAGCTCAACAAAAGCCTCCACCTGATTAGTTTTTGATCTCAGAGGCTCTACTTGGTCTTTTAGGATACTTAGCTTTGTAGCTACTTTTACTAAATCTTTGTTAAATTCAGAAGTTCTTGGTTTTAAGAAAGCAAACACTCTTTTCATTGCAAAATTTTTTTAAAGTTAATAATTTGGATAATTACTAAAGGCTCCTATTTATAGAAAGAAACTTTTAGTAATTAGCCAAATAAACTTATTTTTCAAGGTTCTAAGATCACTAAAAACAATATCACGTTTATTGTCTAATGTCAAGGGATGCTATTTATTAGCCATAGCTAATATTTAATAAAAAAACAGCCTCGGCTTGGCTGTTTTAAATAGAGACTAGTCTTTATAGTGAAATAGCTATCCATAAGCAATCCTGGAAGTCTGTAAGCATATGAAACAATAAACCAATGGCTATAGCCCTGGTGTAGAAGTTAGGAATAATTAGAAGTAAGAAATAAAAAGCTATTGCATAGTAAGAATGAAGGGGGTGAAAACCTATACTACAGCGACTAGGATCAAATATTGGATTAGCCCACAAATGATCAAGATCAACTAGCATAGTACTTATCATAATTAACCAAGCACTCTTCCAGCGCTTTTTAAAAAAACCCCAGGCGATAATACCGGGGACAAGTAAATGCAAGCTATAGTGAATTATTTCTCGTAAATAAAACATTAGTAAGTATTATTATAAATATTTTTAGAATTTTAGCGCGCCAATCTAGCTTAAGTGACCCATATAACAATACTATAAGGGGTTTTTAAATATTTGTACAATGCTAAACTAGAATAATAGGCTAAAATTAGCCTACTATTTAATGTAAATATGTTTTCTTTCTACAAATAACTAGATTTTTGAACAAAAAATTGTCATAATAAATGAGTATCTAAAT
>CAYIZC010000018.1:0-9522 GCA_964367805.1 uncultured Gammaproteobacteria bacterium | reverse complement strand
CAAATGTTAAATGCTAAAAATCACTTAAAAGAAGCGCAAATTATTGCCCAAGCTGGTAAACGAGGCTCTATAACTTTAGCCACTAACATGGCTGGTCGTGGAGTTGATATTATCTTAGGCGGCAATCCCTCTGATGCTAAGGAGCAAGAAGAAGTCCATGCTTTAGGTGGCCTTCATGTTATCGGCACTGAGCGTCATGAGTCCAGGCGTATTGATAATCAGTTGCGTGGTCGGGCTGGTCGTCAAGGTGATCCAGGCTCATCTCAATTCTATGTTTCAACTGATGATGATTTGATGCGTGTTTTTGGCGGCGACAAGATGAAGAGTTTAATGCAAACTCTAAACGTTCCCGCTGATATGCCGATAGAAAATAAGATGATATCTAAGTCTATTGAAAGTGCTCAGAAGAAGGTAGAGGGAAATAACTTTGATATGAGAAAGCATTTAGTTGAGTATGATGATGTTATAAATAAACAAAGAGTAGCGATATACAATCGTCGTCGTGAAATTATTGAAATTTCTGAGGCTGCAAGCATTGAGGACAAAGAGAGGGAGGAAGCTAGTGTTATAGAAGGAGAGCTAAACACTCACAAGTCAGAGGCAAATGAAGTCTTAGAGGAGGACAGTCCTAAACGAGCAAATAGCCTTAGTGAGATTATCTTAAGCATGCTTGATGAGGAGATAAATTCGCTAGTTTCATTTCATAGCAGTCATGAGGACCCTAAAGAGTGGAACGTCCAAGAAATATATGAAACTATGCGCACAGTTTTTTCTGCTTCAGAGAAGATGCAAGAGGACCTACTTGCCATCCGCGATAAAGGCGGCAGAAATGAGGAGATAAGAGAAGCTTTAATGGCCTACTTAAAGAAAGAAACTAAAGAAAGATATAAATCTTTACAAGAATTATTTACCAGTAGTGGTTTAAACTTTCAAGATGTTGAAAAGGGAATACTTATTCGCTCTATAGATCAATTGTGGGTAGAACACTTAGAGACCATAGATTATTTACGTCGTGGTATAGGACTTCGTGGCTACGGGCAAAGAGACCCCTTGGTAGAGTATAAGAAAGAATCATTTCACCTGTATAAAGAATTGCTCCAGCTTATCAATAGAAATGTAAGCTACTCCATATTTAAAGCTGCCGAAGGATTAGCCGAGGCTGCTAAACGTCAACTCGATAGTAAGTTTCTTCAAGCTTTTGGTGCTAAACCGGAAAGAGCCTTGCAGTTTAGTGGTGCGCAAAAGGTGATGCAAAAGCAAGCCGAGGCGAGAAATACAGTTGACCTAGTGTCAGAGAAGGTAAAAAATGAGGCTGGTGAAAAGGTAGGAAGAAATGAGCCTTGTCCTTGTGGCAGTGGTAAGAAATTTAAACATTGTCACGGTAAGTAGAAAATATTTTAGCTAGCATGATAAATATAAACTTAAGTTAAATGGCTATGACTCCAAGCGAAAATAAAAAGGAAAATAAAAATTTAATTTGCCTGCAAGAAGAAAAAGTAGCTGCTTTTTGGGAGACAAATAAGATATTTGAAAAATCTGTTAGCAAAGAAGCTCCCTTGGGTAGCTATTCTTTCTATGACGGACCTCCTTTTGCTACCGGCACCCCACACTACGGCCATTTAGTAGCCAGTATTATAAAAGATGTGGTGCCTCGTTATTACACCATGTTAGGCTATAGCGTTAAAAGACGTTGGGGTTGGGATTGTCACGGACTGCCTATAGAAAATATTGTTGAAAAAGAATTAGGCATAACACAGAAAAAAGAAATAGAAAGTATAGGGGTTAAGAAGTTTAATGACAGCTGTCGCTCTAAGGTGATGACCTATGCCTCCCACTGGGAGAAAGTAATTAAGCGTATCGGCAGATGGGTGGATATGGATAATCCTTATCGCACTATGGATTTAGACTTCATGGAATCTATTTGGTGGACCTTTAAAACTATATTTGATAAAGGTTTAATCTACGAAGACTATCGCTCTATGCATGTTTGTCCTCGTTGTGAGACCACCTTGTCTCAATCGGAAGTAGCAGAGGGCTATCGCGATATAAAAGATTTAAGTGTCACTGCTAAATTTAAATTAGTCGGCGAAGATAATGTCTATGTTTTAGCCTGGACCACTACCCCTTGGACTCTAATTGCTAATGTGGCTTTAGCAGTGGGAAAAGAGATAGATTACGTGAAGCTAAAGTATGAGGATGATTATTATATCCTCGCTAAAAATAGAGTAGAAGAACTTTTCAAAGACAAAGAATATGAGATAGTGGAAACATATAAAGGCAGTGATCTTTTAGGCAAAGAATATCAGCCTCTTTTTGATTATTATGTAAAGAGTGAGACGCTAGAAAATAGGGATAGGGCTTGGAAAATATATAGTGCTGATTATGTCACTACTGACGATGGTACGGGCATAGTTCATATTGCTCCTGCCTTTGGTGAGGAGGATATGAAGCTAGGAAAAGAAGAGAACCTACCTTTTATCCAACATGTTTCACTCGATGGAAATTTTAAAAGTGAAGTAAGTGATTTTCCAGGCTTAAATGTAAAACCGCAAGGAGATCACATGTCAAGCGATATTGAAATTATTAAATACTTAGCTAGTAAAGGGACTTTGTTTCACAAAGCTAAATATGAACATAGCTATCCGCATTGTTGGCGTTGTGACACTCCTTTAATTAACTACGCTACTACTTCGTGGTTTGTTTCAGTTTTAAAAATTAAAGAACGATTACTTGAAAATGCAAAAAATATAAACTGGTTCCCGGCCCATATTAAAGAGGGAAGATTTGGTAAATGGCTAGAAGGAGCTAGGGATTGGTCAATTTCAAGACAAAGATTTTGGGCCTCTGCAATTCCAATTTGGAAGTGTGATTCTTGTGAGCATATGCATGTTATAGGCTCAGTCGCAGAGCTAGAGGGTTTAAGTGGAATAAGCCCAATTGAAGATATTCATAAAGATAAGGTCGACCCTATTACTTTTGCCTGTGCTAAGTGTAAGGGAACTATGCGCCGCATTCCTGATGTACTTGATTGTTGGTTTGAGTCAGGGGCGATGCCTTTTGCCCAGCATCACTATCCTTTTGAAAATAAGTCAGAAATGGAAGAGTCTTTCCCGGCCCAATTTATTGCCGAGGGAGTAGATCAAACCAGAGCCTGGTTTTATTATCTTTCTGTCATTGCTGGCGCTCTTAAAGACAACCATGCCTTTGAAAATGTTATTGTAAACGGCATAGTCTTAGCAGAGGATGGCAAGAAGATGTCTAAAAAACTACAAAACTATCCTGACCCCTATTTAGTACTAGAAAAATATAGCGCTGACGCACTTCGTATGTATTTACTGTCTTCACCCGTTATGGCCGCTGAGAACTTTAACTTTATTGAAAAAGGAGTAGAAGAAGCCTTGCGTAAAAATGTAATGTTACTAGGAAATATTTATAAGTTCTACGAGCTTTACGCCCCTAGTAGTAGCGATGACTATGAGGCGCTCGCTAAAAGCAGTATTAATGTTTTAGATAAATGGATACAAGCCAAGTTTGCAATTTTAGTTTCAAGAATTGAAACTGAGATGAAAGCTTATAATCTTCCTAAAGCAGCTCGCCCCATTACTGACTTTATCGACGAGCTTTCAACTTGGTATATAAGACGTAGTCGCGATAGATTTAAAGATCTAAGTACAGCTGATGGCAAGCTGGCTCTAGCTACCACCAAATTTATATTAAGAGAACTGTCTATTGTTATTGCCCCTTTCATGCCTTTTGTAGCGGAAAATCTATGGCAAGACTTAAGTGGCAACAACTATGAAAATAGCGAAAAGAGTGTCCATCTTTTATCTTGGCCTAAGTGGAAAGAAGCTGAGGGTGACAAGCAGGTTTTAAGTGACATGACACTTTCTCGCCAGATTGTTGAGTTAGCCTTAGCTAAGCGAGACGAAGCCGGTATAAAGATTCGTCAGATGTTGGGGCGACTTAGTGTCTCTGGCGCTAAAGAGCTAAGTGAAGATTATTGTTTATTAATTAAAGATGAGTTAAACATCTCTGAACTTGTTTTAGAAAATCATAATGAAAGTGAGTTAAAACTTATACTAGATACCGAAATAACTCCTGAGCTAAGACTTGAAGGAATCAAGCGTGACTTAATTAGATTTATAAACCGCTTGCGTAAACAGTCAGGGCTCACTTTAGATGACAAAGCTAAGTCATATATCTTGGGAAGTTTGGAAATAGAGAAAGCGATAATTAAGTTTAATGATGACTTGTGCCAAGAAACCTCCAGTACGGCTATAGAGTATTATAGTGAGGCGAGGGATGACTTTGATTTCTCCTCTGAGCAAAATATAAACGGGGAAAAAGTAATAATTGGCTTGAAAAAATAAGCAATTTATACTATAATTTTTTTAGATATTAAGATTTATTAAAACTAATATAAAAAAATATGACTATTTGGTATGTGGTCCTAGGAGTCGTAATTGTACTTGCTCTATTTGCAATTACACTTTATAACGGACTAGTTCGCTTAAAAAATAGAGTAGATGAAGCTTGGAGTGACATCGATGTCCAGCTTAAAAGACGCTATGACCTTATCCCTAACTTAGTTAGCACAGTTAAAGGCTATGCTAGTCATGAAAGTCAAACCTTAGAGGCGGTAGTAAATGCTCGTAATATTGCTATGGCGGCTCAAAACAACGGTGACGCTAAGGCTCAAGGAGAAGCAGAGAATGCACTTTCTGGAACCTTAAAATCTATCTTTGCTCTTGCTGAAAATTATCCTGATTTAAAGGCTAATACAAACTTTTTAGAATTACAAAGAGAACTATCAGATACTGAAAATAAAATTCAAGCTTCAAGAAGGTTTTACAATGGCAATGTGCGTGACTTTAATACTAAGATTCAAACTTTCCCCAACAACCTTATTGCTAGTCAACTAAAGTTCAAAGAATATAATTTCTTTACTATAGAAAATGAAGTAGAAAAGCAAAATGTAGAAGTGAAGTTTTAGTTTAAAGATAAGTCTTGATTTCGCTAGCTTCGTTTACAAAGCATAAATAAAAAAATATATGGAATTATACTTTTATCTAATTATAGCTATTGTTATTTTTGTGCTCTCTTCTTTAAAACAGATCAATGAATATGAAAGAGGAGTGAGATTTACCACCGGTAAGTACTCTGGTATTATGACTCCGGGCTGGCGTTTTCTCTGGCCAGTATTTCAAGCTTATCGAAAAATTGATATGCGCGTAAAAGCAGTGGATGTGCCCGATCAAAAAGCTATTACCCGTGACAATGTATCGGTGATGGTAAATGCTGTAATCTACTACAAAGTGATGGATGCTAGTAAGGCAGTTTTAGAGGTAGAGGATTATTACTATGCTATTTCTCAGTATGCTCAAACTACCATGAGAAATATTGTGGGCGAAGCTTCCTTAGACGAGCTTTTATCACAAAGAGAAAAAATTGCCAATAAAATTAGAGAGATAGTTGATAAAGAAACCGATGCTTGGGGGCTTAAAGTAAATAATGTTGAGCTTAAAGATGTTTCGCTACCATCTTCTATGGAGCGTATTATCGCTAAGCAAGCCGAAGCAGAAAGAGAGAAGAGGGCAGTAATTATTAACTCTGAGGGTGAACTTGCCTCAGCTAATAATTTAGCACAAGCAGCTAAAACTCTAAGTGCCTCTCCGGGTGCCTTGCATCTTAGAACTCTACAAACTATGAGTGATGTCTCTTCTGACAAATCAAATACAGTTATATTTATGACCCCTATAGAAGTGCTAAAAGCCTTTGAAGGATTTACCAATATGGCAAATAAAGGGGTAAATATTATCAAGAGTGAAGAAAAATAATTAAATAAGTTAATAGTATGGCAACTTTATATACTCATAGTGATAGTAATAGAAAAAAAACCTGGGCTCTTTTAGCCGGGTTTTTTGTCTTTGTTATTTTAGTCGGTTATATTTTTTCATTGGCTCTTGAAAATGTAACTATACTTTACGTAGCTGTTTTTATTAGTATATTTTCTAGCGTCTTTAGCTATTGGTATAGTGACAAGATGGTGCTTCGTATGAGTAAAGCGAGAGAACTTAATCCTAAAGAAAACTTAGAAATATATCGCTTGGTAGAAAACCTATGTATTACGGCTGGACTCCCGCTTCCAAAAATTTATATTATAAATGATAGTGCTCCTAACGCCTTTGCTACAGGTAGAGATAAAAATCATGCAGTTATTGCCCTTACCACCGGACTTATCGCTAAGCTAGAGAAGTCTGAGTTAGAGGGAGTAATTGCTCATGAGCTTTCCCATATTGGTAATCGCGATATACTACTAGCCACTCTAGTGACGGTTTTAGTGGGAATGATAGTATTGCTCGCTGATTGGTTTGTGCGTATTTCATTTTACAAGCGCCGGGATTCAAATAGTGAAAATAATCAATTCCAAGTAATAATTATGATAGCAGCGATTGCCCTATCTATTTTAGCGCCTATCTTTGCCTACATGATGCAATTTACTATCTCTCGTAAGCGAGAATATTTAGCTGATGCTGACGCCGCTCTTTTAACTCGCTATCCTGAGGGACTGGCCCGGGCGCTTGAAAAAATTGCCTCCGATCAGGAGCCTCTGGAAGTGGCTAATCGTGCCACCGCTCATCTATACATTTCCTCACCACTTAAAGGGAAGGCTAATAAGCCAGGATTCTTTAGTCGAGCAATGGCCACTCACCCACCAACTAGTGAGAGGATAAAGAGATTAAGGGAAATGGCTTAAGCTTTTTTGTTTAAAGTAATATACTTCAATATAAATGACACAAAATAAAATAAAACAGAAGAAAAATAGGCCAAGCTTAGAGCTCTTATCTCCGGCTGGTGATATGGCTAAACTACAAACCGCTTTTTTCTATGGCGCTGATGCGGTCTATTTAGGTATACCTGATTTTTCTCTTCGAGTAAGGATAAATAATTTTGATTTTGCAGGAATAAAAGAAGCCATAGAATATGCTCACAAGCGGGACAAGAAAGTTTATATCACGGCTAATATCTTTGCCCACAATCATCATTTAGATAGTTTTGTGATTTATTTAAAGAAACTAAATAAGCTAAAACCGGATGCTTTTATCGCCTCTGACCCTGGTATTATTTCTTTAATAAAAAAGCACTGTCCCAAAATTGAAATTCATCTTTCCACCCAAGCTAATTGTACTAATCTAGAATCAGCTCGTTTTTGGCAGAAGCAGGGAATTAGTCGAGTAATTCTAGGAAGAGAGGTGAGCTTAGAGGAGATCAAAAAAATTCACAAGGCTTTGCCTAGTTTAGATTTAGAATATTTTGTGCACGGAGCTATGTGTATGGCTTATTCTGGTCGTTGCTTCCTCTCCACTATGTTTGTGGGCAGGAGTGCTAACCTGGGCGACTGTGCCCAGCCTTGTCGCTGGCAGTATGACACTAGCCACTACAAGCTAAAGGCCAGAGGTCACGATGAGGAATTAGAGTTAGTAAGTGAAGAGCATGGCAGTTATTTGCTAAACTCTAAAGACATGTGTTTGCTAAGGGAAATTAAAGAACTTATAGATGCTGGCGTAGTTAGTTTTAAAATTGAAGGACGGGCTAAAAGCGTCTATTATCAAGCCATTAGCGCCGCAATTTATAGAAGAGCACTAGACTCAGCCTTAAGTATGAATGATGAGACAGAGCTTAAAAAAGAACTAAAATATTTATATAAAGAGTTAGATTCTAAATTAGTTCACCGTGGTTATAGCACAGGATTTTTAAAGGAAAAGAAAGGCGAACAAAATACTTTGCGGGCTAAAGAGACTTCCTCTTGGGAGTTTTGTGGCCAGGTCTTATCACAAGAAGAGATAGAGCCAAGTATATACGAAAAACTTCCAAAAAGAGCTCTAGCCTTTAAAGTCCACAATAGTATTTTTGTTGGAAATTCGGTAGAAATAATACTACCAGCCTATCAAGTTGTGAAAGTAAAAATTAAAGAAATGTTTTCACTTGATAGTGGCGATAGTTTAGAAAAAGCCCATGGCGGTGGCGGGGGTGCTCGGGTCTACATTGTTTTAGATAAAAATAAAACTATGCCTGAGGCTGGAGCGGTAATTTGTCGTCGACTAGAGGAGAGTACATAGTGTAAAGTTTTTAAAATTAATAGTAGAGTTTATATGATCGCTTATTTAAAAGGAAAAATAATATCTAAAAATAATAATTCTGTCGTTTGTCTTGTCTCCGGCATAGGCTATCAGGTTTTTTGCGGGGAAGACACTTTAAAAGCTCTTTTACTGGGCACTGAAGTCGAGCTTAATATTTATCAGGTTTTTAAAGAAAATGCCTCAGATTTATATGGTTTTATAGACAAGGCTGAATTAGATGTTTTCTCTCTTTTGCTCGGTGTTTCTGGGGTGGGCCCTAAATCGGCGATAGGGGTGCTAAGCACATCTTCTGCCTCCGATGTTTCTGAGGCTATAATGAGAGACGATGCTGAGCTTTTAACTAAGGTAGCCGGGATAGGGAAGAAAACTGCCGAGCGTATAGTCTTAGAACTTAAAACCAAGATTTCTCGCTTAAGTATTAACCAAGGCTTTGATCAAGATAATTTACTGGTTTCCAGTGATGAAATAGATGCTTTAATGGCTTTGGGTTATTCTTTGCAAGAAGCGCGGATGGCTCTTGCGACAGTGGCAAAAGATGTTGTTGGTAGTGGGGAAAGAGTGAAAGCAGCGCTTAAAAAGATGAAAAAAATCTAACTTTACAAGACTAATATTTTTGTATACGATAGAAGAAAAGAAACTATTATGGCTAAACAAGAAAAAAAGACAATTACAAAACAATCGCTTGATTTTCCAGCCTGGTATCAAGATGTGGTTCGTGAGGCAGAGTTAGCTGAACCATCTGAGGTGAGGGGTTGTGGCATTGTCCGCCCCTATGGCCTTAAAATCTGGGAGCTTATTAAGGCTGAGCTTTCTTCTCGCTTAGAAGACGATGGAGTAGAAAATGTCTATTTTCCCATCTTCGTACCTCTGGAAAATTTAGAGGCAGAAAAAGATCACGTTGAAGGTTTTGCCCCTGAGCTAGCAGTTGTAACTCATGCAGGAGGGGAAGAGTTAAACAATAAGTTAGCTATTCGTCCTACTAGTGAAGCGGCAATGTATAAGACCTATGCTAAATGGATACAGAGTTATAATGATTTGCCACTGCGCCTAAATCAATGGGCAAATGTGGTTCGCTGGGAGAAACGTCCTCGTGCATTTTTGCGTTGGAGCGAGTTCCTTTGGCAAGAGGGTCACACCGCTTTTGTAAATGAGGAAGAGGCTAGAGCAGAAATGCAAAAAATGTTAGAAATATATAAAGATATATATAGCTTTATGGCTATCCCTAGCTTTTGTGGCAAGAAGTCTGAGAGTGAAAAATTTGCCGGTGCCGTTACCACCAGTACGGTTGAGGTAATGGCTAAAGATGGAAAAGCTATTCAAGGCGCTACTAGTCATTATTTGGGAACTAACTTTGCTAAAGTTTTTGGAGTTAAATATTTAG
>CAYIZC010000017.1:0-9879 GCA_964367805.1 uncultured Gammaproteobacteria bacterium | reverse complement strand
AAAAAAAAGGCCTAGTAGTAAATACTTTTTTGGACCTTTTGAAGGCTTCTTAATTGAGCCGAAAGAAGACTGCATATTATTGTTCATTTTGTTTATTTAAAACCTCTTGATAACTAGCTAAAAGTTCTTCATCACTAATTTGCTCTAGAGTTTCCGCATCAGCTCCACTTTGTAAAAGCAGGCTGCGAAGTTCAGCTATTGTAATACCACCGGAAAGAGCCTGTTCTAGATTATCCTTATCTACATCACTAGGTAAAACTAGTTCGCCTAAACCACTTCCTTCTCCATCTATGTCCACTACATCAGTACTGGTAGGGGTAAGATTGGCTTCATCATAAAAATTATTACCGCCTAAACAATTCTCTCCTTCTTTACATAAAGGATCGCTCCCTCGCATAATTTCATCATAATCGGAAATACCATCACTATCGGTATCTTCTAAATAAGGCGAAGTACCATGTAAATATATTTCATCATAGTCACTTAAGCCATCGCCATCGGTGTCTAGGTCTTGATCTAAAACATTATTATTATTTAAAACAATATTTCCCGAACTATCTACTGGAGCTTTAAAGGGATCTAAGACCCTGGCTCGAAGTTGCCAAAAACCTAAAAAAATAACGGCTACTACAAGTATTAAAAAAACAGAAACAGTGATTTTCTGCGTCTTAAACAGATGGCTGAAGCTTTCTTTTCCTGAGTCAGGGATTAGTTTATTCGGACTGTTCATAATATAAAATCAAAATAAGAAAAACTGCTTAATTTAATTTTATTATAACATGAATTGACGTATAGCCGCAAATAAGTCATACCAATTTTCTAAGCTTAAATTCTCGGCTCGACTACTTTTAGAAATTTTTAGTGCATCTAATGTTTCGCCAATAATATTTGGATCAATTTGCAAGCCACCGGCTAGATTATTTTTTAACATTTTGCGCTTAGCGCTAAAAGCTGCCTTAAGAAGTCTAAAAAATAATTTATCGTCCTCAGGACTAAACTTCTTCTTATAAAGAGTAATTTTTATAACAGCGCTATCAACTTTAGGTTCAGGCCAAAAATTGCCCGCCTTAACCTCTCTTATAAACTCTGGCTTACCGTAATGTTGTACCGAAAGAGCCAACAAACTCATCTCTGGTGGCTGTGCTACTATCCTCATCACTACTTCTTTTTGCAACATCAAAACCAATGACGTAGGTGCTCCTTTGTGCAAAGAAAGGAAAAGACGAAGAAATATTGAACTAATATTATATGGCAAGTTAGCTACTATCTTATAAGGACCGGAGAAATTCTCTAAAACGTTAAAGCGAAGTATATCTTCATTTATAAGTTCTACCTTATTATTATCACTAGCATTAAAACCTACCTGCAAGTAATTAAAAATCTCTCTGTCTAGTTCAACAGCCACAACTCTCTTGGCTCGCTCAGCTAACTTTACCGTCATAAAGCCTAGTCCCGGACCCACCTCTAAAACTTCATCGCTATCTTTAATTTCAGCTGCAGCTACAATCTCATTATAAATACGCTCATTAGTTAAAAAGTTTTGTCCCTTAGAACGGCTGGGTTTTATCTCAAACAAACGAGAAATTTCTTTTGTTTTCTTAGCTAAATCTAGCATTATTTTATTTAATTACAATATTGATTAACTTCCCTTTTACAAAAATTTTCTTAATGACTTCCTTTCCTTCTAACCACTTAGAAATACTCGACTCTTGCTTTACAAGCTCAAAAGCGTCATCTTCTTCTATGTCAAAAGCTACACTTAGAGTTCCTCTCAGCTTTCCATTTACCTGAACTACTAAAGATATGGTCTCATCTTTAATTAGAGTCTCGTCATAGCTGGGCCACTTAGATAAAAATACACTACTCTTATTTCCCGACTTAGCCCAAATCTCTTCACTAATATGGGGCGCAAAAGGGGCTAATATTTGTATCAGCATTGCTATGTCTGAATTTCTTAAAGGAGTTTTAGCTTCTTTCTTTTGATAGGCCACTATTTCATTTACCAGTATCATCATCGCTGAAACTGCTGTGTTAAATCTAAAAGCGGGAATGTCTTCACTCACCTTCTTAATGGTTTTATGAAGCAATGATTTAATAGCCTTGTCTTCGCGAGCCTCTCCTTTAAAACTACTAAGAGATATAATTTTTTCTAAAAACTTATAAACACCATTTAAACCTTTGCTACTCCAAGCGCAAGACTGTTCAAAGGGTCCCATAAACATCTCATAAAGGCGCAAAGAATCAGCACCATACTGAGAGACTATATCATCTGGATTTACCACATTACCCCAGCGCTTACTCATTTTTCTAGCATCCTCTCCCATTATTAAGCCAACGTGCTTTAGTTTGGTAAAAGGCTCGTCATAACTCACTGCCCCTATATCAAAAAGGAATTTATGCCAAAAGCGAGCGTAGATAAGATGGCGAGTAGCATGCTCTGCTCCCCCAACATAGAAGTCAACTGGAGACCAATACTTCTCTTTCTCCTTATCAACCAAAGCTTTATCATTATGAGGGTCAATATAGCGTAGATAGTACCAACAAGAACCAGCCCATTGCGGCATGGTATTGGTTTCACGCTTGGCCTTGCCGCCACATTTAGGACAAGTGGTATTTACCCAAGAGTCTATTGCCGCTAGCGGAGACTCACCCGTTCCAGTTGGTTCATAGCTTTTAACATCGGGGAGTAATAAAGGTAAGTCTTTGTCAGGAAGGGCAACTACTCCACATTTTTGACAGTGCACTAAAGGAATAGGCTCGCCCCAATAGCGTTGGCGAGAAAACACCCAGTCCTTTAAGCGATAGTTGACTTTCTTTTTCCCTAAATTATTTTCTTCTAAGTAGAGCGCCATTTTCTCTCGAGCAACGATAGAGGGCAGGTCACTAAACTCAGCTGAGTTAATAAGCTCCCCTTCTAAGGTGTAGGCGGCCTTACCCTCTAAGGGTATTTCGCCATTGAAATCAGTAATCACAGTTTTAATTCTAAGTCCATACTTCTTGGCAAAGTCATAATCCCTTTCATCGTGAGCAGGAACAGCCATAATAGCACCTGTGCCATAAGAGTTTAAAACATAGTCAGCTATGAAAATATCTATTTCTTCATTACTAAAAGGGTTAATTGCTTTTAAGCCCTTTAATCTTAGGCCGGTTTTTTCACGGCTAGCACTTAATCTCTCTTCTTCGCTAATTAGCTTAAGGGCATCATTATATTTTTCTACTTCGTCGTAATTCTCTATTTTATCCTTGAGCTTAGAAACTAAAGCGTGCTCTGGGGCTAAAACAATATAAGTACAACCAAATATTGTATCTATGCGAGTGGTAAAGACAGAAACATCTTCTCCTGTGTCAGCAATTTTAAAACTGGCCTCCACTCCCTCACTTCTGCCTATCCAATTTCTTTGCATTTCCTTAGTTGACTCCTCCCAGTCTGGTAATTTATCAAGATCATAGAGTAATCTATCGGCATAGTCTGTAATTTTTAAAACCCATTGTCGCATTGGCTTTTGCTCTATCTCACTGCCACAACGCTCACAGCGACCACCCTCTAAATCCTCATTGGCAAGCCCCGTCTTACAAGACGGACACCAATTAATCGGTTCGAAAGATTCATGAGCTAATCCGCGCTCAAACATGCGTAGAAATGTCCATTGTGTCCATTTATAATAATCTGGATCTGTGGTATTTATTTCTTTTTCCCAGTCATAGGAAAAACCAATAATTTCTAATTGCGCTTTGAAAAGCTTTATACTTTCAGCGACTGCAATTTTTGGATTAAGCTTGTTTTTAATAGCATAATTTTCTGCCGGTAGTCCAAAAGCGTCAAAGCCCATAGGATGAAGCACATTATAGCCTTGCATACTTTTTTGGCGAGCGAGTATGTCTGTTGCGATATAGCCCTTGGGGTGACCAACGTGCAGGCCTGCGCCTGAGGGATAGGGAAACATATCTAAAATATAATATTTAGGCCTATCCTTGTCTTCCCTAGTTTTATATAAATTATTTTCCCGCCACACCTCTTGCCATTTTTTTTCAATTTCTTGATGCTTATACATAAATTATTTATTTAAGTAAAAAACTACAGCTTTATTTTAAGTACTACGGGCGCATGATCTGAGCCATGCACCTGATCAAGTATATCCGCTTGTTTAATAGATTTTTTTAGTTTATCTGATACACAAAAATAGTCAATCCGCCAACCAACATTACGTTCCCGGGCAAAGGCACGATAACTCCACCAAGAATACTTTATCTTATCGCCATTTATAAATCTAAAGGTGTCAATAAAGCCTGAGTCTAAAAACTTATCCATAGCCTGTCTCTCCTCGGGAGTAAAACCAGGGCTGCCTACATTTTGCTTAGGTCGAGCTAGGTCAATCTCACGATGAGCAACGTTTAAATCGCCAGTAACAATGACGGGTTTAGATTTTTCTAGCTTTTTAGCTTTCTGAAGCAAGGCTTTATTAAAATCTAGTTTGTAATCTAGGCGAGAAAGAACCGCATTAGCGTTAGGATAATAACAATTAAAAAGATAAAAACTCTCAAACTCTATTATTTGCACCCTGCCCTCATCATCAAAGATCTCACTTCCTAAGTTTTCAATCTCTCCTAATATTTTTCCAGCAGAAAAAATATCATCTTTAATTAAGGTAGCTGTACCACTATAGCCTGGTCTTTTGGCTGGTTGCCAAAAACTTTTATAGCCAGGAAAACTAATTTGTTCTTTTTCTAAAGCACTCTCTGATATTTTTATCTCTTGCAGACAAAGTACATCTGGCTTATGGGTTTTAATAAAATCGGGCAAGCCCTTCTTTATAGCTGCCCTTACTCCGTTTATGTTCCAAGATATTAATTTCATAAATTTCCTATACTTTAAAATATGCTATAATATATATCATATAGGAAATTAGACATTTTTTCAATTAATATGGGTCTAGATGAAAGAATAAAATATGCCTCAATGAAGGCAAGACATAAAAAAATATTGCGTCCTTGGTATAAAAAAACCTGGGGTATTATTGTTATTATCCTGGCGAGCTTGTTTTTAATATTTACTATTATTTTTAGCCTAAGCGTACAAAGCGTCATCAGACAAAGGAATAATCCTGACCAATACAATGAAGATATGGCCAGAGAGTTTCTAGCTAGAGTCAATCGAAAAACTGCTAACACCTTTGGCCCACAGGATGCCCCCGTTACCATCGTTGAATTTGCCGACTTTGCTTGCTCTTTTTGTGCCGCCTCCCATCCTAGCCTAAAGGCGATTAGAGAAAAATACCCACAACAAGTAAGGATAGTCTATCGCGATTTCCCCTTACACGATAATTCTATTTTTCTCGCCCTAAGTGCACGCTGCGCTGGCGAGCAAAATGAATTTTGGACTATGCATGATTTCTTTTTCTTAAATCAAAGCAGACTAGAGCTAGCTCAAAGTGAGTTAAGAGAACTAATGCCAGGAGTTGCTTCTGAGCTAGGCCTAAATGTCGCTCAATTTGAAAAATGTCTAGATGAACAAAAATACTTTCCTCAAATTAAACAAGATGCTGAAGACGTTAGTTTCTTAGGCCTTCAAGGGACACCAACTTGGTATATCAATAACACTCCCTTTGTTGGACACCTTTCAGTCCAAGAATTAAATACTATAGTTGAGGGTATAATAAAGAGCAGCTCTTTACCAAAGAGTGAAAACTATTAATAACATGAAAGATCTAGTGCAAATTAGAGTACATGGACGCGGTGGCCAAGGAGTGGTTACAGCTGCGGAAATAGTTGCCATTGCTGCCTTTAAACAAGGAAAATACGCTTCGGCTTTTCCTCATTTTGGGGTTGAGCGTAGTGGGGCCCCTATTTTATCTTATGCCCGTATATCAAAGCATCCTATTTTAACTAAAGAAAGAGTATACCGCCCTTCCATTCTTATCATCTTAGACTACAGCCTCCTGCAAACTGAAAGTGATATTACTAGCGGTGTAGATAAAGATACTCTAATCATTATTAATGCCCCTAAAGACTACAAACTAAGTAAAAAACTTAAAGCTTCAAAAATATATCTTAGTCCGGCGACTGAAATAGCTCTTTCCGTGTTTGATAAAAATATAGTTAATACTATCATCCTAGGAGCCTTAGCTAAGCACTCCGATATAATTAAACTTCAATACTTAAAAGAAGCCATAAAAGAAAAGTTTAAAGATAAAGGAAGTGAGGTGATAAGAAAAAATATCTTAGCAGTAGAAAATGCCTATCATGGAAAATAATAAAAAAAAGACAAATAAGAATATCATTTATCCTAAGAGCTCTCTTGCAAACAAGACTGGTGCTTGGCGTAATGAAAAGCCTGTAACTGATTATAGTAAATGCATAGGCTGCTCTCGTTGTGCCAAGGTCTGTCCGGAATCTTGTATAGTAATGAAAAAGACTAAAGCCGGTTTAAAGCCAGAGATAGATTTGGATTATTGCAAGGGTTGTGCTCTTTGCGCAGAAGAGTGCCCTGTTAAAGCAATTTTAATGGAGAAGGAATACTAAAAATTTATAATTATTATAATGAAACCTACTGTCAAAAAAAATAATAAACAAATGCTAGAGGGTTCACGAGCCATCGCCCTTACAATTTCCAATATTTGTCCGGCTGTTATATCCGCCTATCCCATCACTCCTCAAACCCATATCGTTGAAGACTTGGCAAAGTTTAGGGCAGAGGGGAAAGTAAAGTATCAATATGTAAGAGCAGAGAGCGAGTTCGCCGCTGCCTCTATAGTGCTTGGTGCTAGTGCTTCTGGCCTTAGGACCTATAGTGCTACTAGTTCTCAGGGCCTACTACTAATGACCGAAGTTCTTTATAATATATCGGGCCTAAGATTACCAGTTGTTATGACGGTTGCCAATCGAGCCATATCAGCCCCTATAAATATTTGGAATGATCACTCCGATATAATGGCTTTGCGTGACTGCGGCTTTATACAGCTCTTTGCCGAAAACCATCAGGAAGCTGTCTATCAACATATTTTAGCCTATAAAATTGCTGAGAAAATCTCCCTACCAGTAATGGTTAATGTAGATGGCTTCATTATCACCCACTCCTACGAAGCGGTTTATATTCCAAATAAAACTACCATTAATAAATACCTCGGTAAATATAAACCCACCCCGGGAACCTATCTAGATCCAAAAAACCCCGTCACCTTAGGCGGTTTTTATCCTGAGGAGCCTTATGCTAAAACAAGAGAAAGCTTATTTTTAGACATGCAGAGCTCTCTTAAAATAATTAAGGCTGAGTGGAAAAATCTAAAACTACTTTTCAACTATAAAAGCGCTAACAATGGTTTGTTAGAATACAGTGGTAAGAAAAATGCTAAAACAATAATTATTGCACTTGGTTCAGTGGCTGGAACTATTAAAGAAGTAATTGCTAGTCAACCTGAAATTGCTTTACTTAAAATAACTTCTTTTCGTCCTTTCCCTAGTCAAGAGATAAAAGAAAAAACAAAGCAGGCAAAAAATGTTATAATAATAGACAAGGCTATTTCTCCAGGAGAGTATGGTCCCTTGGCAACAGAAGTGCGCTCCAGTCTATCTAGTGAAAAAATAAATATTCAAAACTATATTGCTGGCCTTGGTGGTTGCGACATTAGTGAAAAAATAATTAACAAGTTAATAAAAAACGCTAACAAGCCTTTTAAAAAGCCGCAGTTTATTTTTTAATCTATGAAAAAGTTTATTTTTAAATCTTCTTTATTTATCACCCTCATCTTCACGCTTTCCTTCGGCGTGCTTGTTTTCGGAATTGAGGATACGCAGGCTCAAGCCGGTCTTAAAAATTTCGTACCACAGGTGGAAATCCCTGGCCTAGGATCAGATATGTCAGTAGGGGAAAAAGTACCAGGCAGTAGTGATATGGTGCAAAGCACCCTCTTAAGAGACTATGTTGTGGGCATCTATAATTATAGTTTCGCTATTGCTGGAATATTAGCAGCTATAGTTTTGATGGGTGGTGGAGTGTTCTGGCTTATCTCTGGTGGTAGTCCTGATAAGATTGGCAAAGCAAAGAAAATAATTGGTAGCAGCTTGGTCGGCCTTGCTCTTCTCTTTGGCTCTCACCTAATATTAAACACCATTAACCCTGATCTATTAAAAATGAAAGCCTTAACTTTTCAAGGTGTAGAAGGAGAGAAAGATGTTGTCCCCGCTATAGCTTGTTGTACTTGCTCCGGCGCTAGGGCAGACAAAAAACCTTGTAAATCAGAAGTTGGCTTTACTAATGAAAGTTGTAAAAAGTATTGTAATGACGGTGGTAATTATACCCTCAAGTTTGACCATGTCTGCGGTACAGGAGAGTATGAAGGCACTTGTGTGCCCCTAGCTGATGCGGTTGTTCATCCTAATGGGTTTTTTATCGAGAGGTGGACTTATCAAACTGGCATCAGAAATCAAATTGGCGACATGAGCTCAGAGTTGGTTGATTTTCTAAATTGCATGAGCATGAAACTCCCAGATAATTTTAAAGGAGAGATATCCTCTATTTCAGACAATAATCATATCGGTAGTCTTGGAGATTGCAACAACAAATCTGAGTGTCCTAAAACATGTCAACATACTTGTGGGTCGTGTCACTATGGTGGTGGCATACCTGGTGTTGGATCTTTTGCGGTTGACCTTGGTGATGAAAAGAATGTTGCTATATACAAGAGAGCTGCTCAATATTGTTGTCAAAGTGGTTGTCAATTCTATATTGAAAGTGACCATGTTCATATTAGCTTGTCTCCTTGCAAGGAAAATGTTGGGGAATCTATAAAAACTAACTAATCTAGAAAAATTAAGAAGAAGAATTATTAAATTACATGAAAGCGATTAAACAGTCTACAAAAAATAAATCTTTTCTTGCCCCCGGACACAATGCTTGTGCTGGCTGTGGGCAACTTTCGGCTGCTCAAGCTGTGATGCGAGGTTTAAATAAAGATGTTATTATTGCTAATGCTACGGGTTGTTTAGAGGTGACAACCACCGCCTATCCCGAGAGCTCCTGGGGCCTGCCTTGGATACATTCTCTTTTTGAAAACGCCTCCTCTCTTGCTTCTGGAATTTTAGCAGGCCTAAAATACAAAGGTGATACAAAAACAAAAGTCATAGTCCAAGCTGGTGATGGCGCTACTTTTGATATTGGACTTGGGGCAATTAGTGGCATGTGGGAAAGGAATGAAAATATTGTCTATATCTGTTATGACACTGAGTCATACTCTAACACCGGTATTCAGGCCTCAGGGGCTACTCCCTACGGTGCTGCCACCACCACCACTCCTAGTGGAGAGCATTCTATAGGCTCAAGTCAGAATAAAAAAGATATGTTAGCTATTGCTCTAGCCCACGGGCTAAAGTATATCGCTCAATCAGCTAGTGGCTTTCCCGATGACATTACAAGCAAAGTAAAAAGAGCACTAGAGACCCCGGGCCCTAGTTATATCCAAATACTAGCTCCCTGCATTCCAGGCTGGGGTATAGCTTGCTACGATGCCGCGAGGCTAGGTAAACTCGCAGTATCTACCGCCCTTTATCCTCTACTAGAATATACTGATGGTGTGTTAGAAAAATCTAGTATATCAAAAAACTTTAAAGCTGTGCCAGTTGTAGATTATTTAAAGGCGCAAAATAGATTTAAGCATTTAAAAAATAGCGAGATTGTCCATATCCAAAAAATCGCAAATTTCAATATAGAAAAATATCAATTATCTAAATAATATTATTAATAAGCTTTGATCGACTCATTTCTAATTGAACCCCAGTCTTCTTCCTATCTTCCTTTATTCTCTTATCCAGCCTCCAAAACTTTTCTGATGGATTAGTGTCTTCACTTAGTAATTCAATATACTCTTTATTCAGTCTATCTATATA
>CAYIZC010000016.1:0-10095 GCA_964367805.1 uncultured Gammaproteobacteria bacterium | reverse complement strand
AGATAAGATAAAGTTAGCTGCTCGCCAAACTCATGATATAGAGCTAGTTATAGACAAGGTTTTAATAAGTGATAGATTAAGATTATCTGAGGCAGTTGAAAGTGCTTTGGAGTATAGTAAAGGTCTCCTTATTGCTCTATATTCTAAACGTGAATTTTTGCTCTCTGCTAACTGGACTTGTCCTTATGATAATTTTTCCTTCCCAGAAATTGAGCCTCGTCTTTTTTCTTTTAACTCCCCCCATGGCGCTTGTCCTGAGTGTGGCGGTTTAGGTAAAAAGAACTTCTTTGCTAAGTCTAAGTGCGAGCTTTGTGAAGGAAAAAGACTTAGAAAAGAAGCACTTTCCATAAGACTTAAAGGAAAAAATATAGCCGAGGTCTCAGCGCTTTCAATTAAAAATGCTTATACCTTTTTTGACTCCGTCTATGAGTCTTTAACAAACAAAGAAAGAGTAATTGCTGAGAGCATTATAATTCAAATTATATCTCGTCTTGAGTTTCTACTTAAAGTAGGCTTAAACTATCTTTCACTGGACAGGGAAGCGCATAGTCTATCTGGGGGTGAAGCGCAAAGAATTAGACTATCATCACAAATTGGTTCTCATCTTTCGCGCACTCTTTATGTACTAGATGAGCCAACTATAGGGCTACATGAAAGAGATACAGAAAGATTGATAGAGACTTTAAAGAAATTAAAGGATAAAAATAACACCCTTATTATCGTCGAGCATGATGAAAAAACTATTTTAGAGTCTGATTATTTAATAGACCTAGGGCCACTAGCTGGTGTTCACGGTGGAGAAATTACCGCCGCAGGAAAAACTAGCGACCTTTTGGCCGGAAAAGATAAGAAAGCCAATAAAAATTCCCTTACCCTGCAATACTTAAACGGGGAAAAGGAAATTGAGCTTCCAAAAAAAAGAAGAAAGGCTAATCACGGTAGCCTAAAGATAAAAGGAGCTAGAGCTAATAATTTAAGGAATATAAATGTAGAAATACCACTAGGAAAACTTGTGGGAGTAGCGGGAGTCTCAGGCTCTGGCAAGTCTAGTTTTATGTATGATGTCTTATATAAAAATATCCAACATATCAAGCATAGGCCCGGGGGAAGAGCTAAGCTAGAAAATGTAGAGGAGATTAAAGGAACTGATTATATAAATAAGGTGGTGGTAATAGACCAGTCGCCTATAGGCAGAACTCCACGTTCTAATCCGGCTACTTACACGGGAATATTTACCCCTATTCGTGATTTCTTTGCTGCGCTTCCTGAGTCAAGAGAAAGAGCCTATGCCATAGGACGTTTCTCCTTTAACCGTGCTGGAGGGCGCTGTGAGGCTTGCCAAGGGGCTGGTGCTAACTTAATTGAGATGCACTTCTTGCCACCAGTATTAGTTGAGTGTGAGGTCTGTCATGGCAAAAGATTTAATCGGGAAACCTTAGAGGTAAAATACAAAGGCAAAAATATTGCTGATGTGCTTGATATGACTATAGATGAGGCTTTAACATATTTTTCTGGTAATTATTATATAACTGATAAGCTAGCGGTTTTAGTTTCTGTTGGTCTGGGTTACTTAAAACTAGGACAGAGCGCTACAACACTATCAGGTGGTGAGGCGCAGAGGGTAAAAATTGCCAAGGAGTTAACGCATACCTTAGGTAAGCGCACTCTCTATCTACTCGATGAGCCAACCACTGGTCTTCATTACTATGACATTAGCCTGCTTCTAGTGGTTTTAAATAAATTAGTTGATAAAGGTAATTCAGTTTTGGTGATAGAGCATAATATGCATATGTTAAAGTCTATGGACTATATTTTAGACATGGGTCCGGGCGGTGGCGAAGAGGGGGGTCTTTTAGTAGCCAGTGGCGAGCCAGAAGATATTATTAGATCTAAAGACAGTGTTACCGGAGAATACCTAAAGGAATATCTTAAGAAAAAGAAAAAATCCCAGTAAATGATTTTTTCTTGTGAAAAAATATCTACTGGGATAAAAGATTAGAAATCAGGCGGCGTTGCGGTGTTTCATTGGCGAGGCTGGTTAACGGTCTTACAATATTGCATTGTAGGGCGGAAAAACCTTCTCCTGTTTGTGCTTTGCGGCCTATTATTTACGATGAGCTTAGCATCTATCGCAATGATTTCTAAAGTGCTACTAACTTATATTTATAGATTAACAGATCTAAATAATTTGTCAAGAGATTTGTCCACAGTTATAATATAGGCACTTATATCTCCTAGCTTATGGAAAGATTAAATAAATTAAAAGATGACTTAAAATTAGTTCCCAAAAAACCAGGGGTCTATTTTTGGTTGGATAATAATAAGAAAATTCTCTATGTAGGTAGGGCTACTAGCTTGAAGTCTAGGCTTTCCCAGTACCTACAAAAGGGAATAGATAGTCGCATCTCTGAGATGATAAGACAAGCTCATAGCTTTAAGTATATAGTTTGTGACTCCTTGCTTGAGGCGATAATACTTGAGGCTAAGGAAATAAAAAAACATTGGCCAAAATATAATGTAGTCGATAGGGACGATAGATCATTTATCTATGTAGTTATTCCCAAACGTGAATTTACTCGTCCTTTAATTGTCCGCGGGCAAGATTTAAAAAAATTTCCCCTAGGAACAGCTCAAGTCTTTGGACCTTATCAATCACAAAGCTTAATTACCAAAGCCTTGCGTTTACTTCGTCCTATTTTTCCTTATAGTACTTGCAAGGTGGGTGGTGGCAAGGCCTGCTTTGATTATCAAATAGAACTTTGCCCCGGAGCTTGTATAGGAGAGATATCAGCTAAGGAGTATCAAAAAAATATTGCCAACTTAGTGCTCCTTCTTAAAGGGGAGAAAAAAAGATTAGTGGCAAAACTTAAAAAAGAAAATCCCGACAAAGCTAAGGCCTTACAACACCTACAAGATGTTTCGCTACTTAACAAAGAAAGTGACCTAAAAGAAAGAAGGCTTAGTCGTTTGGAGGGCTATGATATATCTCATCACGGCGGCAAAGAAAGCTATGGCGCTATGGTTGTTTTTGAAAATGGAGAGCCAGCAAAAAGCGAATATCGTTTATTTAAAATAAAAAGTGCTCCAAGTGCTGATGATGAAAGAGCTTTGTTAGAGGTACTTTTGCGCCGTTTTAATCATCCTGAATGGCCTCGTCCTGATTTAATTATGATAGATGGTGGCGCGCCACAAATAGGTTTTTTAAGTCGTGAGCTAGCTAAGCAAAATATAGTCGTTCCACTAGTCGGTATATCAAAGCTGGGCGGTGACAAGTTGGTTTATAGCGCTGGTACTAAAAAAGAAGCCCGGAGTCTAGCTGAAAACATTAAAGCCAGTTTACTTAAACTACGCGAAGAGGCCCACCGCTTTGCCAATCGTGGCAGACTCAGTGCTTCTAAAATTGCTCCTAAAAAGAAAAAAAGTCACTTATTATAAGTGACTTTTATCTATCTATTTTTTTACTACACTTCAAAATTAACTTCTGTTAATTTATCAAGGTACTCCGGTAGCGCCGAGTATGAGCTGACAATATATTTTTCCTCAACCCCAGCTTCTCTAAATTCCTCTATAGAATTAGCCCCGCTAACTACACCAACAAAATCAAGCTTAGGCTTGGAGTCTCGAGTAGCGAGTAGGTCATAGGAGACAGTGTCGCCAAAATAAACTAGGTTATCAGGAGCATAATTAAATCCTTGCGCCCAGTCGATAACAGGTTGAAAAACCTTGCCTGATGGTTTGTGGTAATAGTAATGACTAGAGGTTTGAGTAAAGTCAAAAAAACTATAGTCAAAACCCAGTGACTTACAAGAATCAAGCCAACTTTCATTTGAGCGACTGGTAATAAGCGCTAACTTATAATCAAAATTTTTCAAGGTAGTCAGGGTTTTTACCAATTTTCCCATTTTAGGATAGCTTTCTTCCGCTTGATAATAAATATCAGCAAATTCTCCAGCGCTAACTTCATTGTTAAGGTATTCCTTAGCAATTTTATCAAATAGAAGATCTATTCTCATGCCACAGGCACGTCTTAAAACCTCATCTGGAGGCATTCTTTTACCTAATTTGGTAAATACTGTTTGGATTTTTTTAATACCACACATGGTGCTATCAATAAGGGTTCCATCCCAATCAAAGATTAAAACTTTTTTTTGCTTCATGTCTATTTAAATTTTAGATGTTAATGTTCTATTTTTTTTGCACGAAGTCTAAGGCTAGCATTAAAAGCTAATTAAGTCAAAGGTTTTAAAGCTAGCCTCACTTTTTAAAATATTAATATTGAGCTATAATGATTTTATAAATATAAATAGATGGGTAGAGAAATTACCCCTTAATAGATTTCTAAAAATAAAAGATGCTAAAACTAGTATATTTTATTTTTTTGTGTTTGTTTAAATAACAACTATGTTGAAACTTTTTAAATATTTAAAACCCTATACTCTTAAAATAGCAATATTAGCTATCTTAGTTTTTGGAACAGTTGCCACAACTTTGCAATTGCCAGACTATATGGCCAAGATTATAGATAAGGGTGTTATTGGCTTAGATAATAGTGTGGTTGTCCATTATGGACTACTAATGATTTTAGTGGCTCTAGTTGGGGCTGCTTGTACAGTAGGAGTAGGCTACTTATCTTCTAAAATAGCTACTAGTTTAAGTCGCGATATTAGAAATGATGTATTTGCCAAAGTAGAGAGTTTCTCTTTAGATCAGTTTAGTAAGTTTTCCATCGCCTCACTTATTACTCGCTCTACCAACGACGTTCAACAGATTCAATCGGTAACAGTCTTAATATTAAGAATGGTCATACAAGCCCCTATTATGGGCCTGTGGGCTATTGTTAAGGCGTATTATTTAGCCCCGTCTTTGTCTTGGATAATAGCTCTGGCTGTTTTAGTTTTATTGGGCATAATTTCAATAATATTTTCCATTGCTTTGCCTAAGTTTAAAATACTGCAAAAATTGGTCGACCGTCTAAATTCAGTAACTAGAGAGAGTTTAACTGGACTAAGAGTGATTAGGGCATTTAATAATGAAAAAATACAGGAAGAAAAGTTTAAGAAAGCTAATGTAGAGCTAACCGACACAAATTTATTTGTAAACCGCTTGATGGTGATAATGAGGCCAGCGATGAATTTAATTTTAAACCTCACCCTAGTTTTAATAGTCTGGATGGGGGCAAAATTAATCGGCACTGGGGGCTTAGAGGTAGGTGGCATGATGGCCTTTATGCAATACTCTATTCAAGTAATTACCTCATTTCTAATGATATCTATGGTTTTTATAATGCTACCCCGAGCTTCTGTTTCTGCTTCCAGGATAAATGAGATAATAGAAACAGAGGCAAGTATTAAAGATCCACTTAAAGCTGTAAATGCTTCAAAGCTTTCAGGTGGGGAACTGGAGTTTAGAAATGTTTATTTCACCTACCAAGGAGCGGATACCCCAGTGCTTGAAAACATTTCCTTTAGTGCTAAGTCTGGTCAAACAACCGCCCTTATCGGCGCCACGGGGTCAGGTAAGTCAACTGTAATAAATTTAATACCTCGCTTCTATGACCTTAGTTCTGGGCAAATACTATTTAATGGAGTTGATATAAGAGAGTATAGATTAGAGGATTTATATAGCAAAATTGGTCTTGTGCCCCAAAAAGGTGTTTTATTTTCTGGTACAATAGAGTCAAATATTTCCTACGGCAAGCCCACGGCTAGTTCAAGTGAAATTAAAAAATCAGCGGAGATAGCGCAGGCTATGGAGTTTATTGATAATTTAGAAGCTGGATTTAAATCTCCCATTGCCCAGGGCGGAGCTAATATCTCCGGTGGTCAAAAACAACGTCTTGCGATTGCAAGAGCTATAGCTAAAGATCCTGAGATATATATATTTGATGATAGTTTTTCTGCCCTAGATTTTAAAACAGACGCTAATTTGCGCTTGTCACTGAAAAAAGCAACAAAAGATAAAACAGTTTTAATAGTGGCACAAAGAATTTCTACCATTATGTCGGCTGATAAGATTATTGTTTTAGATGAGGGAAAAATTGTAGGACAAGGTACTCACCAGGAGCTTATGAAAAGCAATAGTATTTATCAAGAAATTGCTTCAGTACAGCTTTAAGGTGTAGCTAATAATTTAGAGAAATCAAGTTTAATTATGAGTTTAGATAAAAGTAGACAATTAAATAATAGCAGTAAAGCTAAGTCTGATTTTAAGCCACCAATGGGACCGGGTAGAGGTGGCCGTCCGGGAATGCGAGCGGTTGAAAAGCCTAAGGCTTTTTTACCAACCATGAAAAAATTAGCTTTATACCTAAAACCTTTTTGGCTAGCAATAAGCTTGGTTTTTCTTTTTGCTATTTTAAGCACTATTTTTATTATTTTAAGCCCTAAAATTTTAGGTGATATAACTAATCAGATAGTTTTAGATACTGTAGTTTTAAAAACAGCAATTGATTTTAGTATAATACTATCACTGACCATTAAACTTTTAGTCCTCTATGTCTTAAGCGCTATATTTAACTATATTCAAGACTGGCTAATGACTGGGGTTTCACAGAAAATAAGCTACAAACTGCGTCGCGATATGTCTAAAAAGATTAATCGTTTGCCGCTAGCTTATTTTGACAAAAGAAATTTTGGTGAGCTACTCTCACGAGTCACCAATGATGTTGATACAGTAGGTCAAACTCTCAATCAAAGCTTAACCCAAATGGTCACCTCTATTACACTAATAGTGGGAATTTTAATTATCATGTTTTCTATATCTTGGAAAATGACCCTGGTTTCTATAATGTTAATCCCCCTTAGTTTTATTTTAATTGCCTTAATTATAAAAAAATCACAGCATTATTTTAAAGAGCAACAAGATTCTTTAGGGGAAATTAATGGGCATATAGAAGAAATGTATGCCGGGCATATTGTCATGAAGGTTTTCAATGGTGAAAAAGATTCTGTAAAAAAATTTAAAAAAATTAATGACAATCTCTACAATAGTGCCTGGAAGTCACAGTTTCTATCTGGGCTAATGATGCCTATTATGACTTTTGTCTCCAATCTTGGTTTTGTTGGGGTGTCTGTACTAGGGGGATATTTAGCCATTAATGGCAAAATTAGAATTGGTGACATTCAGGCTTTTATTCAATATGTAAATAAATTCAACAGACCAATAATACAAACTGCCAATATTGCCAATGTCCTTCAATCAACCGCCGCTTCAGCTGAAAGAGTGTTTGAGTTTTTAGAAGAAAAAGAAGAGGAGTCTGAGGCTAATAAAGAAAGTGTAAAAATTGATGTAAGGGGTGCTCTTGAATTTAAAAACGTAAGTTTTTCCTATGATAAATCAAAAAAAGTAATTAAAAACTTTAATGCTAGTATCTCTCAGGGACAAAAAGTAGCCATAGTTGGTCCTACAGGTGCTGGAAAGACTACGATAGTAAATCTACTAATGCGATTTTATGAGCTAGACCAAGGGGCTATATTTTTAGATGGTGTTGATATATCAAAAATGAAGCGTTCAAAACTAAGAAGATTGTTTGGTATGGTACTGCAAGACACTTGGTTATTTGATGGTAGTATTTTAGATAATATTGCCTATAGCAAAGAAGGCGCCAGCAAAAAAGAGATAGAGGCGGTTTCTAAGGCTGCTCAAATAGATCATTTTATTCATGCCTTACCAGGGGATTACAATTTTAAATTAAATGAAGAGTCTAGCAATATATCTCAAGGTGAGAAGCAATTACTTACTATTGCAAGAGCTATGCTCGCCAAAACGCCGATGTTAATTTTAGATGAGGCGACTAGCTCAGTTGATGTTCGCACAGAGTTACTTATACAAAGAGCAATGGATAATCTAATGAAGGGCAAAACTAGTTTTGTTATCGCTCATCGTCTTTCAACGATAAAAAGCGCTGACCTTATTTTAGTAATGCATAAGGGAAGTATAGTTGAGCAAGGTGCCCACCAAGAATTATTATCTAAAAAAGGCCTGTACGCTAAACTATACAATAGTCAATTTGCAAATAATTTAGCTAAGTAAAATAATAGACACAATTTATATACTTTTAAATTAATATATTTATGCAAACTAAAAAAATAAATTCAAATGCTATCTATCTCCTAATTACAATACTATTGGGCTTAGGCTTGGGCTATTTTATTTATACTAATTTTTTTACAAGCAAAACCGAAGAGCCTACTTTCAGCGCAGTAGAGAAAACTAAATACGACAATATCCGGGTCTATACACAAGAGAATAAGTTAAATGAAGACAGATCACTACTCCATATCTCTTATCCAATTTCTGAAAATGATGATATAAATACGGTAATAGAGGGCATATCCTCTAGTTTTATCTCTGAATTTGAAAGAGTAGCTAATGAGCAAGAGGAATTCTATCAAAACAACAAGAAAGACACTGGACAAGAGGCGGTATCTTCACGGGCTGAGTACGTGCAACACTTTGATGTTTCCTTTGCCACTAACAGGTATCTACTCTTCCACATATACCAATATCGCAGTACTGGTGGTACTGGCAGTGATGATGTTATTTCTCTTTTTTTCAATAGACAAAGTGGCAAACAACTATCATTAGCTTATCTATTTTCAAGTGACAACTATCTTGAAATATTGGCAAAAAAGTCTAGAGATATTTTAGCAGAGAAGTCTTTAGAGGGTGTTTCTATAAGTGAGTTTGAAAATGAAAAACATCATCAAGAATGGGTGGAGATGAGAAATAAACAAATTGAAGAGGGAACTGTGCCAAAAATTGAAAACTTTAATAGTTTTGAGATCTCAGAGGAAAATGACTTAGTAATAATTTTTGACAAATATCAAGTTGGACCAGGCTCAGATGGGATAGTTTCAATTCAAATCCCACTAGATGACTTAGCTGCTATATTAAGTGAGGAAATGAAAGATTTATTTAACATTGTAGAGGAGGACAGACAAGAAGAAGAAAAAGAGGAAATACCTAAGCTAGAAGAGAGTGAGTTAGACTTAGAAGTTGATAAGGATAGTGGAAATAAAAAAATAAATTGTTTAGTAGATAAATGTGTCGCCCTTACTTTCGATGATGGTCCTTCTATTTATACTGATGAGCTCTTAGATATATTAAAAGAAAATGAAGTTAAGGCTACTTTTTTTGTTTTAGGTCGTTCTGCTAAAATTCAAGGAGATACAATTTTGCGAATGGTTTCTGAGGGGCATGATGTGGGTAATCATAGTTTTGATCATAAGGATTTAAGAAGTTTAGATGAAGAAGGCTTAGCTTTTCAAATAAAAGAAACTAATAATTTAATTAGCAGTCTTAGTGACTATGAAGTAAAGCTTCTTAGGCCACCCTATGGTGCCTATAATGAAGAGCTACTCGCCAAGCTAGATATGCCTCTTATCCTCTGGAGCATAGACCCTGAGGACTGGAAAGATAGAGATAGAGACATAGTCTTAGCTCGTATGAGTGAAGCTAGGGCCGGTGATATTATACTAGCGCACGATATCTATCCCACCACAGTAGGCGCTATCTCTGAACTAATTACTAGTCTAAAAGCAAGAGGACTTAAATTTGTTAGCATTTCGGACTTAGTTGGAGAAGAGAATTTAAAGACGGGTAAAATTATCAGAAATCAAACTATAATACTATAAGTCTTGACATAGCTAATCAATGTGTTAATATAGATACATAAATAAAGATACCATAGACAGCAAGTGACGAGAGTCATAAATCTTGCCGAGGTAACAAAGCTAAAATTTTTAGTTTTTTTACATCTGTGGTAACACAGATTTTTTAATATATGCCAAAAAGTAAAGAACAAAAAGAAGAAATTCTAAAAAATTTAGAAGACAAAATCAAGCGAGCCAAGTCTATTGTTTTTGCCGGCTTTGATGCCTTAGGAGTGGTAGACAATGATGAGCTAAGAGACAAGTTAAGAGAAGAAGATAGTGAATACTATGTAGCTAAAAAAACTCTTTTAGATAGAGCTTTTAAAGATTCAAAGATAGAGGGTTTAGACACTCGCGCCTTTGAAGGAAAAGTGGCCGCTCTTTTTTCTTATGAAGATGAAATTGCTTCTGCTAAAATCTTAGGTGAATTTAAGAAAAAGAA
>CAYIZC010000015.1:3776-10354 GCA_964367805.1 uncultured Gammaproteobacteria bacterium | reverse complement strand
ATAAAGAAAAATAAGTCTTAAGTTCAAAGTCACTGAGTTGAGGGGCGATGTAATCCCTCAATCCCAAACTATTTAAATGCTCAGATATTAAATATTTAAGCACCCTGTCACTAGTATTTTCATATATTGAAATAAGTGCAGCTCTTGCCTGCTCAGAGGAGCTTAACTCCATCTCAAATAATAAAAACAAAAGATCTGTTGCTAAATCTTTTTCTGTACCTTGGTCTAATATTAAATTTTTAATAAGCAAAAAGCGCTCTCTACTTATAAGTGCTTCTTTGTCAGCTAAATTGGAAATTGCCAAGACCGCACTCTGTCTTAACTTGCTATCACCATCTTTTAATACCTTAAAGTAATAATCTGCTAAATTACTATCATCTAGATTTGAAAAATAAATATTAATTATATTGGCTTTTGCCTGACTATCTATATCTGCTTTAAGAAGGCTATCTGCTAAAATTAAAGAGATTTTTTCATCTTCCGAAAGAGCAAGCGCGATATTTAATAATTCTTTTTGCAAGTCATAGTTTTTATTTTCTAAACTGTCTTGCCAATATTTTTGCCAATCAAGGTGGAGATTTTTGTCGCTATAAAAATTAGCCACTACCTTGTCTCTTAATTTTTTGCGCGAAAGAAGACAATCCTCATGACAAGGATAACTAGCCTCATAATCATTCCTAAGGCTTAAAAAATCCAACCTCAACTCACTAAGTGAGCTTAAGGAAACTTGAACATATAAAAAAGTAATTACTAAAACAAGCGAAGCAATAAGCATTACTTTCTTATATTTCTGATAAAAGTTTGATTTTTTTATTTTTTTAATAATTCTTTTAAAATAGCGCTTTAAAGCTTTCTTTTTTTTCATATTTTTAAATCTATTTTAATAAAAATACTAGTATAAAAAGAATAGCAAGTGAGCGCTTATCTTAAGTTAAATTATTAGTGAAGCTAAGTATAAATTTATAAAGAAGCCAAATATAAAAAACCCCACTAAGTAAGAGTGGGGCTTTTATTTTATTTGGCTTTTAAGATGTTTTACCTAGTCAAAGAAAAGTTCGTCCATTTGCTCACTAAAGCTAGCATCAAGCGCGACGGCTTTAGCCGCTGCGGCCCTAGCTGTAGTTTCAGGAGCGCCAGTTAAAACATAGAGCTTAGCTAGATTCATCCACATATTAGGATCGCTACTATTTATCTTAGCTAATCTTTCCATAACCGGAAGAGCTCTTGTGTAATCTTCTTTTTTTACTAAAAACTGGGCTGCTTTTACTAAAGAGTTAGGATCATTTATTCTTGCAACCTGCTCTCCATCTATGCAGCTATTTATCACCTCTCCCAATTTTAGCTCTTCACTATTTTCTTCATAAACACTAATTAGCTGGCAATAGCTATCAATATAGTCTTGATTTAAGTCTAGGGCGTACTCAAGAGTCTCTCTTGCCTCCTCCGATCTATCTAGCATCAAAAGTGCATCCGCTTTAGCGTAATAGTTTGGAATTCTACCTGGACTAGAATCTATAGCTCTTTGCGCCATCTCTAAGGCTTTATTGCTATACTCAAGCATCAGAGCCTTATCATAGGAAAATACCTGTGCCCCTAAATAGTATAGTTGAGAACTTTGCAAAAGCATTAGACTGTCAAGTGGATTGTAGCTTAAATTTTTCTCAGAGAGGGATATTAAATAAGCAAACTCTGTCCTCGCTCTTTCATCTTTAAAGTTAGTAAGTATTATAGGGTTGGCTGAAACTAAGTTTAGGAGACTAGATCTAGCATCGCGTTCCAAAGCATTACCACTTAAGACTTCCTTAAAACTTGTTAGTCCTTCCGATATATCAGCTGAGGCTATCTGACTATAACCTTTTATAACTCCTTGTAACATTCTATAGGTCTGGATGTTGTAAAAGATAGAAATAATTAAAATTAAAGAAAGAATTGCACCTAGTACTAAGAGTATTTTTTCTTTAAATATTTTCGAGCCTGTTTCAGCTCTCCCTTCTTCAGCTAAAACTCTTTCTTCTTGATATAAATAATAGACAAAGGCTAAGCTCATCATTAGTCCCAAATAAGTCACAAAAGAGTCAAATACTGCCAAATTTTGAACAAAATAAGCTATAAAGAGGCCGGCTACTAAAACCAATTCTAAGTTTTTTTTGCCCTTATAGTCAAAGGATATCTTTCTATCATCTTCTTTCCATAATCTAATTAAGTAGACAAAGACAAACACAAGTATACTTAAGTAAGTAATGAGTCCTAAAGCTCCTGTGGTTGAGGCAATGTCAATTAAATTGTTATGAGCTCTATCAAAATAGGTTTCATTTCTATCATAGTTGTAGAATATAGGATCAAAATGGCGATCAAAAATAATCGCATAATTACCAAAACCAGTCCCAATTACAGGATGGTTTTTAAAATCATTAGCAGCACTTTCCCAGGACAAGAGTCTGGTTTTAAAGGTAACTTTTTCACTAGTCAAATTCTTAAGAAAACTATTTTGAAACCAAGTTGCTTCTTGTTGTGAAAAAATAAAAGAAACAGAAATTAAAGCTAAAAGTGACAAAGATAAAAGAGTGTATTTAATCTTTTTATTCCTATTTAAAAGTCCAACTAGAAAAATAGCGACAAAAAGGCCAGCGGCTAAACCTATTATAGCCCCTGAAGTGCGCATGTTTTTAAACTGCAACAGCATTACAATTACCGGCAGTAAGTAAGCATAGCGCCATTTATTTTGCGAACGGAAAAATAAAATAGCTGAGAAAAATAAGTTAAAGATAATAAATCCACTAACATAGGTGGTGTTCCCGATTGTACTGTGAGGCTTATCACCAAATAGACCTATTAAACTGACTATCACAGCTGTCCCTATTGAAGCTAAAAACAAATTTCGATAATCTTTAAAGTTGCGAAAAGCAATAATAAGAATAAAGAAAAAGATTAAGAAATGGAATATATGGAAAAAACCTAACATTCTCTCTACATCACCCCAGAAACTTAAATTAAAATCCACTCCTGTAAATGTGGACATTAAAATAACTCCAAAATAGGCTAAAAGGCCATATATCATCCAATTTAACTTAGGTCTATATTCCTTATATTTATAAACAAAAATAATAGCAATGATG
This sequence comes from uncultured Gammaproteobacteria bacterium, assembly GCA_964367805.1. Taxonomy (GTDB): domain Bacteria; phylum Patescibacteriota; class Patescibacteriia; order Patescibacteriales; family UBA12465; genus UBA12465. The sequence goes on along the minus strand of CAYIZC010000015.1, from coordinate 7,238 downwards.
GCTAATATTTCCATTAAAATATTAAACGGTATTTGTTTAGATGAGATGTAGGGGAAAAGTAAATCTGAGAAGACAAAAAGGACAAAAAATAAAGATGAAATTATGCCTATTTGTAATACTTTTAAATAATTTTTTGCACTCATAGAATTGTTTATATTAAATTCTTTATCTTATTCTTTTATTGCCAAGGCGACTGCTTTGGCCACGCGTTTATCAAAAACACTAGGCAAGATTTCCTCTGGACTTAAATTTTCAACTAAATTAGCAAGATTTAAAGCAGCTTTTTGTAGCATTTCATCACTGATATCAGAAACTCCATTATCAAGTGCTCCTCTGAAAACTCCAGGAAAAACTAAAACGTTATTAATTTGGTTAGGGTAATCACTGCGACCAGTGGCAACGACATAGGCACCAGCTAATTTAGCCTCATCAGGCATAATTTCAGGATTAGGGTTAGCGAGAGCAAAAATTATAGGATCTTTAGCCATCTGTTTTATATCAGAAATATTAAGAGCCCCCGCCACAGAAACACCGATAAAAATATCAGCTCCGACTATAAGCTCCGGCAGACTGCCTTTCTTTTTATGTCTATTAGTATAACTGGCCAACAAGGCTTTTTCTGCGCTTAAGTTTTCCCGCTCAGCATAAATCGCTCCCTGGCTGTCTATAACTATAATTTCAGAAAAACCATATTTATATAATAGATCGGCAATAGCACTGCCAGCTGCACCAGCGCCGCTAATAACTACCTTTGCCTCCTTTTCACTTTTATTTTTAAGTCGCAGTGCATTGATAAGGCCTGCTAAAACCACTGTAGCTGTGCCATGTTGATCGTCGTGCATAACCGGAATGTCTAACTCCTCCTTTAGTCTTCTCTCTATCTCAAAGCAACGTGGAGCAGAAATGTCTTCTAAATTTATGCCACCAAAACCTGGTGCAATTTGCTTAACAGTTTGGACTATCTCCTCCACATCTTGAGTAGCTAGACAAATTGGTAAAGCATCTACGGAAGCAAATTCTTTAAATAAAATACATTTTCCCTCCATAACTGGTATAGCTGCCTCAGCTCCTAGATTGCCAAGTCCCAGTATTGCACTGCCATCGCTTACAACCGCTATGGTATTTCCTTTCATAGTGTGAGTATAGGCTAGCTTTTTATTTTTTCCAATTTGAGAAGATACCTCAGCTACGCCAGGGCTATAAGCTAAAGAAAGCTCATGTTTATTTGAAACACTAAACTTACTTTTTATCTCCAACTTTCCTTGGTGTTTTTTGTGCATCTCCATTGACTCCTCATATATATCCATAGAACTTTAATTTAGCTAATTACTTAATTCTTAAACCAGCGGGCGTAGCTATGTTTGTACCAGCCGGTATCCCAGCTGTTTCCTTACCCAAGCAATACTCAATATTATAAATTATATTCTCATTATCATCTTCTATTAGACTGTAGCTATAATTACTTAGCTCTGGGCAATTGCCACTTGCCTTTGGTGGAAGAGGGATAAGTTCAAGATAGTTATGTGTGCCGTAAGACAAAGGCTTGCCAGGTTCCAAGCTCTTGGGGTAAGCGCCCGTATCATGCCGGTATAGAGCAAGAGCACTCTGCATTCTCCTTAGATCAGCTATTTGCTTAGCATCATTAGCTCTTTCTTTTGCTAAAGAATAAGAAAATAGGAATATTAAAACTATAAGTACTGAGATTAGCACTAAGACTATTGTTTCTATAATATCCCTCTTAGTATATTTCATTAATCTGATATTTTAAAATTTATCTAATATTTAAAAATTATAGCATTTGCCTTAATTTATAGTCAATTAAGCTTAAAATCACTCACATCACTAGAAAATAGGCAATTTGTCCACAGTCTATCCTTAATTTTCAATAATTAGGCTAATTTATACATAATTTAGGTATTTTTAAGCAAAATGTACAATATTTATATATTTCATATTATGACTTTTTTGCCACTTATCCACAACTTAAGAACATAGAATGACCCAAAATTGCATTTAAACTAACAATACATTGATTATTACAAAAATAATGTAAACAATTAACATTGCCAAACCTTCCTTTCGGCTTAATTTTTTGTCTGTTCTGGCAAAAATAAAGAGCAAAACTATCATCAGAGTGACGAAAAATACTAAAACATAATAAACCAGGTCTGTTTTAAAGCTAATAGGACTTAAAATAGCAAGAGAGCCTAAAACAAAAATATTAGTAAAAGCAGAGCTAAGCAAATGACTAAGAGATAGATCACCTGACTTTTTGCGCCAAGCACTTAAACTTATACTTATCTCTGGTAAGTTAGTCCCAATTGCAAAAATTATAACACCTATAAATAACTTGGAGAGATTTGAGTTTGCCAGAAGAGCTAGGGTAATTTGAACTATGAAGTGAGATAGCGTCATAACAGCAATCACTCCAAAAAGAGCAAGAACAATCGCCTTCCCCACTTTTCCCTTATCAATTATTGCCAAGCTGCCATCTAAATTTTTATCTCTATTTTGGTGGTATATATAAAATATTAAAGCTGCGTAAAGAGCGACCATAATAAAACCATCAAGGGCTGTTAAATTACCATTTGCTCCCAAGACAAAAGGGGATAATATTACTAGTGAGGCCGGAAAAATTGTTTTAAGACTTTCACTGGTGTCAATTTTTTTATTGAGTATCAGGCTAGTACCTAGTATTAGTCCGATTAAAACAACGATCCCGCCCATAATATTACCTACTGACAAGGCGCCCGCACCCTCTATGTTGGCATTTATACCAACTGCTAGCTCCGGCAAGGTGGTAAAGAGTCCTAAAATAATACCTAGGGCAAATAATTTTAACTTTAAAGACTGGGCAATAAAGCGGATATTATTTACCGCCAAGTCAGCTGCAATTCCCAGTAAAGCAAAGAGTGCCAATAGAATAAGAACGTTTAAAAAAATTGACATAAAATTAATTATAACAATAAAAAATGCTAATCTAGAGCATTATTATTTTAATAATAGCATAAAATAATAAAACTATGAAGCAATTTTTAAGGCTTAAGTTAATTAAAATTAATTATATAAAAAGAAACCGAAAACTATTGTCCTCGCTTCCTTCTACAAAAAATATTATTTGTGATACTCAACTTGGGTACGATAGGCAAACTCTATACCTGCTTCCTTAAAACGGCTAAAGATATCTAAATTAATATCTTGTAAAGCATCCATGTAGTCATTATAGCCCGGTTCATTTATATAAATTGAAACCTCAAAATCTAAACTAAAGTCGCCGTAAGTTTTAAAGTGGCAACGGTCTAATTCCGCATTAGGAATCTTTTTAACAACATCAGCAACTATAAAAGGAATACTTTCTAGCATCTTTCGACTACTTTCATAAACTACTTTTAGTGTGAACAAAGCTCTTCTCCTTTTTATATCGTAATAATTTTCCACTCGAGCGGTAGTAAGCTCTTGGTT
>CAYIZC010000015.1:0-3676 GCA_964367805.1 uncultured Gammaproteobacteria bacterium | reverse complement strand
GCATTCTTTTGCGAAGCTTTGAAGATAAAATAACCAACTATCTTTTGGATGATATTTATGCCTTCATATATCAAAACTAAAAGAAGCATAAACTTAGCCCCTTTTTCAAAAGCAGCACTAAGATCTAAAAACTGTGAGGCTATATAAAAAGAAACAATGAAGTAGGTGAAAGACTTTATGTTAGCAATCGCATCTACAAGTAAGTCATCTAGTTTAGTTTTACTTATTTTAGATAATACCTGCAAGCGAACTATGACAATTTTTCGAATAATACGTAGTGCAAAATAAGAAACAATTAAAGCAAACAAGGCTACTAAGTAAGCAAAACCTGAGTTACCGTAAAGATTGTAACTTAAAATATTGTTTAAGATATTTAACATACTTATTCGTGATCAGTGTCAATTTTATCTTTAAACATATTCGCTTCTATTTCTTTAGCAAAAACCTCATCATTTTTGCGAAGCCATTCAAACAACATTGCTGCGTGCTCTTTTTCTTCATTAGCGTTATGAATAAGAACTTGCTTTAATTCTGGGTCAGTAGTTGAGTCCGCTCTTTGATTATAAAGATCAACGGCCTCAACTTCTTCCCTTAAAGAATCAATAGCTCGCTTCATATCCAATGTCTTAGTGCTTAAATTTTTTCTTTCTTCAATAATCATATAATTTTTTATTATTAAATTTATTAATCTTTTCTTATTATAACCTTTTTAAAGCCTTTTTTCAAATAAAAAAATAGCAGGACTAGCTAAAATCTCAATTGCTATTTAAATAGTTTATTTATACAAAGGAGTATCTTCGCCTACCTTAGCTAAATCATTTGCTAGTCGGGCTAAAACATAAAGCTGGCTAGAAAGACGATTTAAATAAACAAAGACTATCTTTTCATAAGAGTTTCTCTCCTCTTCACTTAAAGAAAGCGCCTTCCTTTCACATTTACGGGCCAAGGTCCTAGCTATATCAAGGAGAGCGCTAAGACGGCTTCCCCCGGGAAGCACAAAACTATCCCGGGGTTTTATAAGTTTAGCTACTTTAGCGATGCTAAGCTCTAAGTCGCTTAACAAGTTATCAGGTATTTTTATTTCTGATTTAGCAAAATGAGCCTGGCAAATAAATATATTCTCTTGCTCTCTTTTAATTGCCTGGTAGATAAAACTATCTTGAGGCGCTTCACAAGCACTAAGGCCGAGATAAGAATTTAGCTCATCTAAAGAACCTAAAACTGAAAATATAGTCTGGCTTTTAGGCAAGTTTTCCTTAGCATCAAACAGTTTACTTTTACCATCGTCACCATTTCCGCTGTAATACAGCATATTCTTAGTTAATGTCGCAAGAGCCGCCAGCACAAGCTAATTCTTTTTTAGCTTCAGTTTCATCTATCTTTTCATAAACTACTATTTGAGCAAAGTCCATGTCTTTAAATTTAGTAAGAAGTTCTTCATAGCGAGCCTTATCTATCTCCTCGTAGGGAGCAAGCTCATAGACATGATTTGAGCGGGGTAAAAATGATAAACCACCAACAATATCCCAATTTTCATAAACCCAGTTAGCAACTTCTACCCATTCATTTTCTGAAACTGAGATAGTAACTGAAGGATTGTGTTCGGTATAATTAATTTTTACTTTCTTCCAATGTTCTAATTGATCAATGGCATTTAGGTCATTACTGAAGATAGATCCAGTCGGAGCTTTAACAGGAAATTCAAAGACATAAGTAGTCGCATTTTCTAGTGATTGTCCGACTTCCGGTTTAAATGGAAGACCTTGATCTCTTAACATTTTAAATAAAGAGTCAGTCGCTGAGATACGAATACGTCTTATATAATATGGTGAATAACGAGCATGCATGCCAGATGAGCAATCAGTTAATTGAGAAACGCTACCAGATGGCTTAACACAGGTAACTGAGCTTGACTGCGGTACGCCAAATTTTTTAGCATAAATCTTATTTACTTCAACTGCCTCATCGCGTAATTTTCTTAAAGTAGACTCTGAGCGTGAAGCTTTAGAATCCCATTGACCAGTAACTGAAACCCCGAGCAAGCGCTCGCTTTCACAATTATTCTTCCAGCCCTTAGATAGGTAGGGGAAGTTGGTAAGGGTAGATTGATAAGTTCCTAAAATAGAAGCTAGTCTAATTTTTCTTAGCAGTGACTCCTCTGTGTCATTACTGCGAGCAACCACCTCTGATAAATTACAAAATTGCTTTGATTGTAGAATAATTTCACCACAAGGATTGGTACCCATTTGACCAACTACTACACCATTTGCATCTATATAGCCTTTCTTTTCACTAAGTAACTTTAAGCGACGCTCGGGCATTGTTTTCGCTAGTGATCCTCGGTTAAAAATTCCTCTCTCTCCTGAGTTTGATTTAATAAGAGCCAACCATTCGCCTAAGAATTCTTCGTTATTTGGCTTCTTCATGTAAACAGCCGAATTATTAGCTAGACTTCTTTGTGGTTCGCTGATATAAAACTGTCCCTTCTTAGCATCTCTTATATCCTTATCATCTAAATCAGATAGAGATATCATGGCACTTCTTCTAACACCACCGGAAACAACGCAATAACCCACCATGCAAAGTATGTCGTGAAGATCTATAGTACGCAATCTCCTTCCCTGTCTATTTAACATCTTAGCTCTGGTAAAATCTAATAGTTGACGAAGGGGGTCTGGCCCTGAGCTTTTTCCACCCATAGTTTTAAGTCTAGCTCCGGCTGGTCTAAGTAATGAGTAGTCAAAGACCATATCATTGCCACTGGCCCAAGTCTTCATACCTAAAGCCAAAGCGTCTGCCCAACCCTCTTTACTATCAGCCACAATATGTGTCTCTGCCTTTGCGCCAATTTGAGACATGATTTGAGGAAATTTTTCTACATTTTGACTTTCTACCGACCAACCCACACCAGTGCCACACATCGAAACATACATAACTTCAGCAATATTTTGAAAATTCTCTGGAGCAATATAGGCACAGTTGTAAGCACAAACATTAGTGCGCTCAGCTGCTTTGCCAGAAAATTGCATAAGTCTCATAGAAGGCATTATTTCTTGATTTAAAATTCCCTGCCTTATGTCCTCATATTCTTTAGCACTTAATTTGTCGCCCAAGTTCTTCTTCATGAAACTTACATATCTTTCCACTGTTTCTATCCAGGTCTCTCTTCTATTTTCTTCCTCTATCCAACGAGAATAGGAGCGATAGAAAACAAATTCGGCTAAAGGGTTTTTAAAATATTTATGACTATCAGCGCTTAACTTTTTAACATGCTCTGGTATTTGATCTTTTTTATCTCTAAGTTTAGCCCTTTCCTCTCTATATAAAATATAAGCCTTAGCCACTTTTGGAAAACCACTTTTCATAAGTTCTTGTTCAACAATATCTTGAATAACTTCTACAGTGGGAATAAAATTCTTGTCCCGAGATATTTTTCTTAAGCGAGCCAAATCAGACTCAACTTGTAAACTTATTTTTTTTGCAAAGCCATTAGTTTTTTCACCTACTTGGATGAAAGCTTTGTTAACAGCAATTTCAATTCTCTTAGAATCAAATTTGACGAGACGACCATCTCTTTTTCTAATTTGGCCAATAGGCTTAAGCTTAGTTTTGGGCATAGGGCAATATTAATAAATTATTTATAAATTAGTGAAATCCACTTTCCACTATATATAGT
>CAYIZC010000014.1:0-10515 GCA_964367805.1 uncultured Gammaproteobacteria bacterium | reverse complement strand
CTTTTTAATCAGTAGTCGTAAAAAAATAAGTTAAAATAATTATGAGAAATGATTTAGAAAAATTAAAAGAGAAGGCACTTGAAGCCTTTGATTCAGTTAAAGATAAGGATGGTTTAAAAGATGTTGAATTGCAGTATTTATCTCGTAAGGGAGAATTAAGTAAAATTATGCATCGCTTAAGCAGTTTAAGCTTAGAAGATAAAAAACTGTTTGGACCAATCGCTAATAATATTAAAAAAGAGCTAGAGGGACGATTTAAGATTTTAGAGCTCAAATTTTTAAATAATAAATTAGGCAAAGAAAAAATAGATATCACTTTGCCAGCCAAAAAATTAAAAAAGGGACATATTCATCCCTTAAGTAAAATTCAACGAGAGTTGGAGGATTTATTTACCTCTCTTGGTTTTGCGATTATAGACGGCCCTGAGCTGGAAAGTGATTATTATAACTTCACAGCTTTAAATGTTCCACCACTTCATCCAGCAAGAGACATGCAAGATACTTTTTATGTCACTCCATTTGAGGAAGATAAAGAGGATTTAGATATGGTAATGAGAACCCAAACATCTCCTGTTCAAATAAGGGCCATGAAAAAACATGGGGCTCCCTTAAAAGCAGTGATGTCGGGAAAATGTTTTAGAAATGAGGCAACTGATGCTCGCCATGAGCATACTTTTTATCAATTTGAAGGACTGATGATAGGACGTGATATTAATTTCGCTAATCTAAAAAGCTTGTTAGAAATAGTTGGTCAAAAGTTGTTCGGCGAAGACACTAAATTACGCATGATGCCTAAATTTTATCCCTTTGTTGAGCCAGGAAATAGCGGTCAGTATACTTGCTTTTTGTGTCATGGCAAAGGTTGTCGAGTTTGCAAACAAACTGGCTGGTTGGAGATAGTGGGAGGTGGTCTAGTTCACCCTGATGTCTTAAGGGCTGGGGGGATTGATCCAGAAGAATACTCTGGCTTAGCCTTTGGCTTTGGCCTAAGTAGACTCGCCATGCTTAAGTATGGTGTAAATGATGCACGATTATTTAATAGTGGAGATTTGAGATTTCTCGAACAATTTTAATTATATGTATATTTCTTATAAGTGGTTACAAGATTTTATTAAATTGCCCAGCAAGGTGGACTATAAACAGGTGGCAGCTAGTCTAATAAATCACACGGTAGAGGTTGAGGCAATTAAAATACAGGCAGATAGCTTTGCTAATGTTGTTGTGGGGCGCGTTTTAAGTGTTAAAAGCCATCCCAATGCTGATCGCTTAAAAATAGCGTTAGTAGATGTGGGCGATAAAGAATTGCAAATTGTTTGCGGGGCACCAAATATAGCAGCTGAACAACTAGTTCCTGTGGCTTTAGTGGGTGCAATTTTGCCAGGAGATTTTGTTATTAAAACTAGTAAGATTAGAGGTGAGGTCTCAGAGGGCATGGTTTGTGCTGAAGATGAACTTGGCTTAGGAAGTGAGCATGACGGCATAATGGTATTGGATAAAAAAGCCAAAGTGGGTGATAATTTTGCCACCTATTTAAAAACAGATGATATAATATTTGAAATTGATAATAAATCTTTATCCAATCGTCCGGACTTATTAAACCACTATGGCTTAGCTCGAGAAATTTCAGCTATACATAGCTTAAAGCTAAAACCTTATAAAGAGGTAGTGGGTAAAGAAATTGAAAGTTTGCCTGAGGAGAGTGCTAAATTAAGTGTAGAGGTGGTAGATAAGATTGCTTGCCCCCGCTACATGGCACTTAGGATAGAAAATATTACTGTGGAAGATTCACCAGCTTGGTTAAAGAACCGCCTTATTGCCATAAATCAAAAACCAGTTAATAATATTGTTGATCTTGCTAATTATGTAATGTTTGAATGTGGGCAACCCCTGCATACCTTTGATGGTGATAAAATAAAAAAGATATTTGTTAAAAACGCTAACGCTAATGATATTGTCGAAACAATAGATGGCAAGGAAAGGGCTTTAATGGAAACGGATTTAGTCATTTCCGATGGTAAGAAAACACTAGCTATTGCTGGTATTATGGGAAGTGCTGATAGCCAGATAAACAATAATTCCAACTCGCTTATTTTAGAAGTTGCTAATTTTAAAGCAGAGATTATAAGGAAGACGGCCCAAAGGTTAAATCTAAGAACTGATGCTTCGGTTCGTTTTGATAAAGCCTTAGACCCAAATCTAGTTAAAGACGCCTTACACCGCTTTACCAATCTACTTATAGAGCTTTGCCCCGAGGCCAAGATAGTGGGCGCCCCTCTTGATATCTACTCTCAAGAAATGGAAGCTAAAGTGATTGATATAAAATTTTCCTGGCTGTTTAAAAAAATAGGACAGGAAATTCCAAAAGAAAAAGTACTAAACTATTTGAAATACTTGGGTTTTGAAGTGGAGGACTTGGGTGGCGACGCTATGCGCATTATTGTACCCACTTGGAGGGCCACAAAAGATATAAGAGATAAGGAGGATATAGTTGAGGAGGTTTTAAGAATGTATGGCTACGACAATATAGAGTCTAAGTTGCCAGTAGAAGAGTTAAGTTTGGCACCAGAGAATAAAAGTCGTAAATTGGAGTATGAGATTAAGGATAATCTTAGTTACAGATTTGCATTAAATGAAATACATAATTATTCTTTTGTAGGCGAAGATCAACTGAGTAAATTAAATATTGATTATTTGCATCATTTAAGAATAGCTAAGCCCTTGTCTGAGTTAAACAGTATGTTGAGACAATCTCTTTCCTCTGGCCTGATTTACAATATCAAAAATAATCAAGCTAAGGCAGATAGCTTAGGCTTTTATGAAATTGGAGATGTGTTTTTTAAAACTCCAGGCAAATATGATAAAGGCGGTGTAGATAATGAATACCTGCCCTACCAAGAAAAAAGAGTAGGTGTTGTGGTGGCTGATAAAGGCAACACCTTTACGCTTATAAAAAACATAGTAAGTAATTTTTTGGGCGATGTTTGTGGTACAGACGAAGATGTGAAGTTTATTAGTTTTGAAAATGCCCCGGGCTTTGCTGATGAAAAAATTGTAGCCCAGGTGTCACTAGCCTCGCAGGACATTGGTTTCGTTTGTTTATTAAGCCAATCAGTCGCCAGCAATTTAAATATAAAATTAGAAGTGAGTTTAGCAGAATTAAATTTTGATAAAATACATTTGATCAAAGAAGCTTATAGAGACAGAGTTGTTGGTGGACTAGCAAAGTATCCGGCAGTTTTAAGAGATGTTTGTTTTGTGGTTTCCGATAAAATACTATACAATGATATATATAAGCTTATCTCATCTTTTAATCCTTTAATTAAAAAAGTAGAGCTCTTCGATGTTTATTCCGGAGATAGATTGAAGGATGGTGAAAAAAGCTTAGCCTTCCACTTAAGTTATCAGGACCCTAGCAGAACACTCAGCTCTCTTGAAGTTGATGAAATAGAAAAAGAATTATTACTTAAGATGAGTGAAAAATTTGAAGCAAGATTAAGAAATTTTTAATAAATAAATCATATGCTTAATACGTCAGGAGACATTTTAAATCTCATTCTAGCTCTTTCAGTGGCAGTGCTCACCGCCTTTATTGTAGTGGCTCTATATTATTTTATAGCTAGCATCAAAAAAGTACACAATGTGGCAAGCGGACTAGAAAGAGGAGTTGAAAAGACAGAGGAAGTAATAGATATAGTTAAAAGTAAAATAAATAGTAGCACTAGCCATTTAGTCATTGTGGCAGAGTTTGCTAAACAGGCTATGCAATTTTTCACAGATAAGAAAAAGAAAAAAAACAACAAAGACGCAAAGGATGAAAAGAAGGTAAAGAAAGTAAAAAAATAAGTCAGCAAAACAATTTAAATATAAAAAAACAAAGGAGAATTATCCTTTGTTTTTTATATCTTATATTTTTTTATTTACAGTCTTTATTACTACACTTTTTCTTGCCGTCCTTAGTAAATATCATAAGAGCACCACATTTTTTACAATCCTTTCCGGTTGGCTCACCTTGGTATATATTTTTACATTGAGGATAGTTGCTACAAGCATAAAATATACCACGCTTACTAATCTTTTTAACAATTTGCCCTATTGTACATACCGGACAGGTAACTGGCTCTACACCATGACTAGAAATATTTTTAATATTTTTACATTTAGGATAAGCGCTGCACGCTAAGAATGGGCCATATTTGCCAAGTTTTACTTTCATCTCGGAGCCACATTTATCGCAAACTTCATCTTTATATTTTTTTTGCATTTCAATAACCTTAGGATCACTTTCTTCTTTCTTTTCCTTGTCGCTCGCTAAACCCTTTATATTTTTACAATCAGGATAGGCGCTGCAGGCTAAAAATTTACCGAAGCGGCCAGTTTTGATTATCATTTTTGCGCCACACTTGTCGCAAATTTCTTTTGATTCTTCTGTAGGCATAATTTCTTCTTTTTTAATTTCTTCGTATTTTTTTTCTAAATTAGATGCAAATTCGCTATAAAACTCTGATATAACTGGTTGCCACTTCTTAGTTCCTTGAGCAATCAGGTCAAGGTTTTTTTCCATCTCAGCGGTAAAGTGGTAGTCAACTATGTTTTCAAAGTGGGCTACTAATAAATCATTTACAATAAAGGCAATTTCAGTTGGAGCTAATCTTTTACTTTCATCTCGTGTAACATAGTTGCGGGTTAAGATAGTATTTATGGTCGGTGCATAGGTAGACGGTCTACCGATACCGTGCTTTTCCATTATTTTTACTAAACCCGCATCAGAGTAGCGAGCTGGAGGAACGGTTTCATGTTTCTGTGAGCTAACTTTAATCAATTTAATGTCCTCCCCCTCACCTATAACCGGTAATTGCTGTTCACTGGTTTTTTCTGGCCATATCTTTAAGTAACCAGCAAAAGTTATTATTTGGCCGTTTGCTCTTAAGAGGTAGTTATTTTTTCCATTCTTTGCTTCAGTGTCTATTGTGGTTGAACTAACTATCGCTGGAGCCATTTGGCTGGCTACAGCTCTTTGCCATATTAGTTTATAGAGCTTTAACTCTGAGCTTTCTAACTTTTTTTCAAGCACCTCAGGTGTATTTTCTACCTCAGTGGGTCTTATGGCTTCATGGGCTTCTTGAGCAGTTTTGTCTTTTGTTTTAAATACTTTTTTACTGCCATAAAACTCTTTCCCTAAATTATTTTCTAAGTAAGTTTTTGCAGCTGTCGTAAATCTATTTGAAAGATTAAAAGAGTCTGTCCTCATGTAGGTGATAAAACCTTTTTCATAAAGTTTTTGGGCAAGCACCATGGTCTGTTTAGCACTATAGCCTAAATACCTGTTGGCTGTTTGTTGTAAAGTAGAAGTAATAAATGGGGCTGCTGAATTTTTCTTAATATCTTTTTTCAAGACGGATTTAATACTGTAGTCAGATTTATTTAATTCTTCTTCTAAAACCTTGGCTTGCTTTTCTTTAATTTCTAACTTGGCAAGAGTTTTTTTATTTATTTTAACAAGCTTGGCGTTAAAAATTTCTTTATTTTTAGTTTCAAGATCAGTGCTAAGTGACCAATACTCTTCATTTATAAATTTCTTAATCTCTCGCTCTCTTTCAATGATAAGCCTTATAGCTACACTTTGTACTCGACCAGCCGAAAGACCCCTGGCAACTTTTTTCCAAAGCAAGGGTGATAGCTTATATCCCACCAAACGATCTAAAATACGCCTAGCTTGCTGAGCATCAACCATATCAAAGTTAATAGTGCGGGGATTTTCTAAAGCTTCTAAAATGGCGTCTTTGGTGATTTCATGGAAAACAATCCTTTCGCTTTTACCGCTTTCTATCTTCAAAGCTTTTTCTAAATGCCAAGCAATAGCCTCACCTTCACGATCTTCATCTGAGGCTAATATTATACGATCTGCTTTTTTAGCAGCCGCCCTTAAAGTGCTAATAGTTTTTTTAGCTTTATCAGCGACAACATAGGTTGGTTCAAAATTATTTTCTAAATCTATACCTAGTTCAGATTTAGGCAAATCTCTAATATGGCCAAAAGATGATTCTACCTGATAGGTTTTAGGTAAAAACTTACTTATGGTTTTGGCCTTAGTTGGTGATTCTACTATAATTAATTTCATAATTTATTATTTTATCTACACCTAAGCTTAAAATTTAGTAAGTGTTATTTTTAAGTGTACTATTTATTCAGAGAGTGTCAATGCTTAGCTATAGTACTTTAAGATATCAGTATAGCTTAAAAGAGGGTACGCGCCAGCTTGTATTAAGCGATTGTTACCTTTATAATTTTTTGAAAAAATACTACCAGGTATAGCGAAAACATCTTTATTTTGTTCACAGGCGAGGCGTGCGGTTATAAGAGCACCTGATCTTTCCTGAGCTTCAATTATAATAGTCGCTTTAGCTAAAGCGGAAACAATTCTATTTCGCCTAGGAAAGTTTTCTTTATTTGGCCCAATTTGGGGCGCAAACTCTGATAGGAGTAGTCCACCCGAGTTTACAATTTCGTGAGCTAAGTTGAAGTTTTCTTTAGGGTAGATATTTTCTTTAAATAATCCAGAGCCTAAAACAGCCACGGTTTTGCTTTTAGTTAGAAGAGCACACTTGTGAGCTAAGGTATCAACTCCATAAGCTAAACCACTTAGCACTAAGACCTTTTTTAAAAAACAAAGAGGTTCAATTATATTCGTTATAGTTTTACTTGCCGCTGGACTATTTAAACGAGAACCAACAACAGCTAGACTGAGGTCATAAGTATCATTTAATATGTTTATGTCTCCTTTATAAAATAAGAAAGGGGGTGGCTTATATATTTCTTCAAGTATGGCGGGGTAAGAAGTGTCACCCCTAAAAATTAAGGATATATTTTCTTTGGCCAATCTTTCTTTGTAATAATTTAAATTAAATTTAAGGCGCCAAAAATTAAATTTAGAAACGAAAGACTTACTTGAACAGTAGAGATTTAAAGAATTAAAAGATGCTTCTCCAGACTTTAAGCTACAGTTTTTAATTATTTCACTGGCTTTATCTATTTTAATAAAAGGGCAGAAAGCTAAGTAAAGATAAAAATCATTAGTATTATTTTTCATATAGTATAATTATGATTTTAATTATACTACATGCTTTATAAAACCCCGCTAAATTAAAGCAGGGTTTTATTTAAACTAAACAATGTTTTTAAGGTCAAACCCTTTCGCCTGCTCCTTAACAGTGTCTAATTCATTTGGACTAAAATTCTGTAAGACAAAATTTGGGGCTGGTATTTTATTTCTTAGTAAATCATTTTTTATACCCAACCTAAGCCTGTTAAAATTTTTTGTTTTAAGATTAGATATTATTGACTCTACACCGCGGTGCCCAGCACTACTAGAGTTTTTTGATACCTTATACTTACCAATTTCAAGATCAAGCTCATCGTGTATAACGCTCAAAACCTCACTTAAGTCTTGATCCTTTTTAGAAAAAAGAGATAATTTTTTAGGGAGTAGTTTGTAGTAGTTTAAAATTTGACGCACACTCTCACCTGACTTATTCATATAAGAAAGAGGTTTGAGATAGATAACATCATTATCTTTGTAAATAAGAGCATTAAATTTTTTACTTTCTTGCCAAGTAGCTAAAGGTAGTAGATTGTCAATAAAAATCCAAGCAGCGTTATGTCGACTGTTTTTATATCTCTCTCCTGGATTTCCTAAGCAGGCAACAATTTTCATAGTTTACGTTCTTTTTTTAGGAGCATAGGTAGTATGCGTCTTTTTGTTTTGAGTTATCTTTAATTTAAGAGGTGTGCCACTTAAACCGTACTCCTCTCTTAAGCGATTTTCCATAAAACGAAGATAGGAAAAGTGTAAATTATCATCAGGGCCAATTCGAACAATAAACTTAGGAGGATTACTCTTGATTTGCTTAAATTCGTATATGCGGGGAGCTTTTAAGCCTTTACCTTTAGCTGGTTTATGTATTTTTACCACCCTCTTCATAAACTTATTAGCCTGTGAATCACTTAATTGAAATTTTCTGTTTTCGGCTACTTCTAAAACTATGTCCATTATTTTTTGGACCTTCTCCCCAGTCTTAGCAGAAATAAATTGTAGTGGCGCCCAAGTGGCAAAAGGCATCTTTCCGTATAAATATTCTGTCCATTTTTTAGTATCCCTTTCCTCTACTGCGTCCCATTTGTTGGCGATAAAAATAAGACTTTTCCTGCGATCAAAGATCTCCTCTATTAATTTTAAATCCTGGTGAGTTAAAGGTTCGCTAATATCTAAAACAAGAAGAGCGATGTCTGCTTTCTCTAAAGAACCTAAAGATTTTAAAATACCTGGTTTTTCTAGTCCTTTGGTTTTTTGGCCTTTTTTTGAAATTCCTGCGGTATCTATTAATCTAATACTCTTATCTTTGTATTTTATATCAGTATGTTGTGGCTCTCTGGTAGTATGAGCCTCTTCACTCACAATTACTCTTTCATAACCCAAGATAGAATTTAAAAGAGATGATTTTCCCACATTAGGTTTACCTACTAGACAAACCTTGATTATGTCTGAGTCATCCTCTTTTTCCATTTTATATTCTCTAGCTCTTTTATCTAGTTGGGAAATTATAATATCGAGCAGATCTCCTGTCTGAGAGCCAGAAACTGCTGAGACAGGAATAGGCTCACCTAGACCCAGTTTATTAAATTGAGCCACCTCAGGGGAAAGCCTGTTGCTATCTACCTTATTAGCTACTAAAATTGTCTTTTCGCGGTACTTACTTGAGCGCTGAATTGCTTTAGCCAATTTAGTGTCTTCTAGCATGATGCCAGCTTTTGTGTCTACTAAAAAAATAATAACATTAGCTTTATCAAGGTAATGCTTGGCTTGTTTTTGAGATTTTCCATCTATAGTGCTGTCATCTATTGTTTTTTCATCTAGATAATAGTCTTCTAGTAATCCGGCTGTGTCAATGATTTCAAAAGTATTGTTTGACCATTCAACAATGCCAACATTACTATCACGAGTAGTGCCGGCGATGTTTGAAACTAAAGCTTGATTTTTTTCTGTTAAACAATTAAAAAGTGTTGATTTGCCAACATTAGTTCGTCCACAGATTACCACTAAAGGTAATTTACTTTCTTGTTTTTCCATAAAATTATTTGTTAGCGTCAGTACCTAGGAGCAAAATAAAATCAACATCAGGATTGTCTTTCTTGTAATCTTTTAACCAATCTGGAAAAGCAAAGCTTTGCTTGGCAGGTGTCTTGTCTAAAATAATTTCTAAAACATCATTATTATCACCATAGCTAAGATCAAAAAGTAGAGATTCTGTCTTATCTCTTTCAGGAGCATTACTAGTTTCACTAATGTTTATTTTTTCCTCTTTTAAAACGGAGGCCGTTTTTGCAGCTAAACCATTAATCCAGGTAGCATTTTTAATTACCACTTCAACATCTCGATACGAAACATTGTTTTTCTTATCTATACTTGAGTTTGGTTTTTCGTCTTCCTTTTTAACTTCAGGAACATCCTCCGGTATGATATTTTTAATCAAATTCCTAATTTCACCAAAGTTTCCTGAAACAGGGTTAAGAATATAGGCGCCATAATCACTAGTTGCAGAGACAAGAAGGCCGCCGGGGGCATCGCTTAGGACTCTGTTTATTATCTTATCTTTGTCAGTATTCTTAAAAATGTTCCACAGTTTAATTATTTCCCAAACCTCTAAATCTGTACTAATGTTTCGATTTAGCTCGCCTACCAAGTTGGTAATAGTGACAGGGTTAAGCAGGGTTTGCTTAGAAAACAACTTATTTTTAACAGCTTCAAGAGTTAGCTGTTGCCTTTTAGCACGAGCAAAGTCAGAACCCTCTATGCCATAACCATGACGACTACGAGCGTACTTTAGAGCTAGTTCACCACTCATTTTTTGCGGTCCCTTTTCTATGTGTAAGTGCTCATAGCGAGAATAATAATTTGGATTATCCTCCTGTCCTAAAATAGGATAAGCATAGTCATCTAATGTGTTTTCTACATCAACATTTATACCGCCTATTTTATTTATAATATTGATAAAGCCCTGAAAGTCAGCTCTAACATAGTAATGAATAGGTATTTGGAAAAGTTCACCTAAGGTTTCAGAAGTGGCCTTACCACCATCCTCACCCTTAGATTCAGCTAAGGCATTTATATAGTTTATTTTTCGCCAGCCGCTTCCGGAAATAGGGATGTATAGATCACGAGGAATAGAAAGCATGCTAACCTGCTCGGTAGAGGGCTTAAAGCTCGCAAGAATTATAGTATCGGTTAGGTAGGCGCCATCATGACCCTCACCACCCATACCTAGAAGAAGGATATTTATTCTATCATCTTCTTCACCAGCTAAATTCTTGTCACTATTTGGAACAAGGTGAAGTATGTTATTGAAAAAACCTTTTTCTGATAACCAGTCGGAAGCGCTTTGGCTAGACATAATAACCTTTCCCGAAAAAACTAAAGCTACTACCAAAAGTATAATATATTTTTTATCCATTTTAATTCTC
>CAYIZC010000013.1:10428-12346 GCA_964367805.1 uncultured Gammaproteobacteria bacterium | reverse complement strand
ACATAATTATCTTTCTTTTTTATCTTATCATAGCTATTTTTATTTGTCTTGTTAAAAGTTATATGATAATATTAACTTATAAAAATAAGTTATTAACATGTAAGAAGGGGGGTGAAAATATGAAAAAAATCTACAAAAGTTTAATCTCACTAGCAATGGTTGCTTTACTGTTTACACCTGTTTTTGCGTTTCAAGTGTCAGCTCAAGGAGCCGATTTTGGACTAAATCAAGTAAGTAACGGTATAGATGGATCCCTATCAGACCGTGACCCAAGAGCAATTATTGGAAGTATTATTAATGTTGCTTTGGGCTTCCTAGGTGTTATTGCTGTGGGTATTATTTTAATGGGTGGCTTTAAGTGGATGACAGCAGGCGGCAGTGAAGATAAGGTCTCCGAAGCTAAGAAGTTAATTGGAGCCGGCGTTATCGGCCTAGTTATCATATTAGCATCTTGGGCAATATCAACCTTCGTTATCGATGCAATTTATTCAGCTACACTTGGCTAATATATTACTTAAAGTGGTTCTCAATTTTTTGGGAATCACTGGTTTACGTATAAGTTTCTTGTTCGTAGGCCAGTGAATAATTTTATGATTAATATTAAATACAAATCTATAAAGGTGCTATTTGTCTCATTTTTTCTATCCATCTTTCTTCTTAGCGCTAGTCCCATTCTGGCTCAAAACGACCCTCTAGCAGGATTAGATAAAAGTGCTGGAAAAGTTAAAGCTTTTACTACACAGATTAGCTCTTACCAGTCAGGCACTTTTTTACAAACTAAAGTTGGTCAAGCAATTGGCGTAGTGCTTTCTTTTGTTGGTGTCTTATTTTTAATTTTAATGATATACGCTGGAATTCTCTGGATGACCTCTCAAGGCAATGAGCAACAAGTTGCAAAAGCAAAAGACATGTTAATAAATGGAATTATTGGCTTAATCATCGTCTTTGCAGCCTACACTATCACTTCATTTATTGGTTCTGAGGTTTTAAAATAAATTATGCCAGCTAAAAATAATAAAAAAAATCCTAAACTACTCTCTTTACTTAGTCTTTTTTTATTTTTAGTTATATTTAATTTTAGCCCCCAAGCTACTTTAGCTCAAAACTTTGATTTTGAAAAAGACAGTGGTATGGATGTAAGTGCTAATATTGCTGGCTTTGCGACTGGCAACAAAGCTGAGACTGTCGATAGTATAATCGGTTTAGCAATTTATATAATTCTAGGCTTTGTCGGCACTATATTTTTAATATTAATTATCTATAGCGGGATTCAATGGATGACGGCCCAAGATAATGATATTAAGGTTAATAAGGCTAAAGGTGTTTTGCTAAATGCCATCGTTGGGCTAGTTATAACTCTAGGCGCCTATGTTCTTAGTTATTTTATAATCAGCAACTTTAGTTAAATAGTATGAATCTTGCTTTAAACAAAAAAACATTTACCAAGTTGATTATTTCTTTTGCTATTTTGACTTTTTTAAGTCCCCTTGTTCTTCAGGCTGATTTTTTAAATAAAGATAAACGAGAAGAGTATGATGCCAACATAAATGCCACCACAATCGACACTGGCATTTCAACTGAAAGAAGCTTAGATGATTTAATTGGTAGTGTTATCAGAGTAATCCTAGCTAGTCTTGGTTCTATATTCTTAGTATTGATGGTTTTAGCAGGTAATGAATGGATGAGAGCAGCTGGCAACCAAGATAAAATTAGATCATCGCAGAAAAAAATAGCCTCTTTGCTTATAGGCTTAGTCCTAGTTTTATCTGCCTACGCCCTTAGTTACTGGATATCATCTATCTTTGCAAGAGTTTTAGCTAATTAATAATACAGATATGAGACAATTTTTTAAAACAACAAATACTTTAAAGCTAATCCTGCCACTTATTCTTTTCTTTTTCCTCCTTTGCCCACTTAG
>CAYIZC010000013.1:0-10328 GCA_964367805.1 uncultured Gammaproteobacteria bacterium | reverse complement strand
GTTTTAGATCGTATGAATAATATTGCGCTTATTGGTGGTTATAAGACTGGCACTGGAGCAAGCACTATCCCTAAGATTGTTGGTATGATAATTAACACCTTACTTAGTGTTACCGGTTTAATTTTTATAGTCTTAACCGTCTTTGCTGGCTTTAACTGGATGACCTCTCAAGGGAATGATGAAAAAATTAAAAAATCTCAAGACAGTTTGAAGTCATCAGTAATTGGCCTTATAGTTACTCTCTCAGCCTGGACTATTTGGAATTTTATTTTCACAAATCTAATACTTTAATACCCACAACTATTATGAACAGGAAAACATCATTTTTACTCGCAATAGTGTCCTTATTAATATTTCCCGTAATCGCGATCAATCAAGCCTCCGGACAATTAATAGAAGATCCTAGTCAAATTGAAAGCATGACTACCGAGACTGGTATTGCCTCTAATTTAGGGCAAGTCGAAATTGGTCAAATAGCAGCTCGTGGCATACAGGTAGTTTTAGGTTTCTTAGCGATAATATTTCTAGGCCTAACTGTTTATGCTGGCTTTAATTGGATGACAGCCGCTGGTAATGATGAGAGTATTAAAAAGGCGCAAGGAACTTTGAAGGCAGCCGTCATTGGTCTCCTAATTGTTCTAGCGGCCTATACTATAACTTACTTTGTGTTTGCTCAATTACCTTTTGGTGGACCAAGTAGCACTGGAGTTGGCACTAGTGGTTAATTAAGTCAAAAAAATAAAAATAGATAATAAAAAGGGAGTACAGCTTTATGCTTACTCCCTTGTTTTTTTATTCATTATGAATATTTTTTAATACCTAGCTTTATAAACAAAGCCGAAACATGGTTCAGTCTCATAAAAATGAGCTTCTCCATCTATCGTTAGTCTACCTACTTCATTCATTTTACGCCCAGCCACATAATACTCAACCACATACCTACCTGGTAAGATGTAATGTCTTTCTTTAGTTTTTCCGGCCAGTGAAACAGCTAATCTTTGTCCTCCATCTACACCTAATAGAATAAAGGTTGTGTTAAGACTATACTTGTTATCAAAGATAACCTTATAACCACCCTCACTCACCCCTGGATTGACTGTAGAATTAAGATTTCCTTCAATTTTAGAGAGCACTAACTCTTGACGTCTAATTACGTTTGACCTCTCTCGACGTCTTTTTGTAATGCAACTCATCTCTCGAGGAATATTATATTCAGGACTAGTCCAGCGCTCTATCATCTCTTCTTTTTTCTGTCTTATATTAAATATCTCTTCTAACTTATATTCAATATCCAAATTAGTATTGATAGATTCGATAGAATCAATTTCTAAAAGTAAACTATCTTTTACTTGATTCGCCCAAGCTACAGACTCTAGTTCTTTATTTCGACGCGTATCGGCTAATTTTTCCGCCTCCCTTAGTTCCCGCTTGAGCTTATAAACTTCAAGTTTCTTTTGTTTATCCAGCTGTCTTTGGAAGGATTTAAGTTCTGATTCTAAACGCGATACTTCGCGTTCGATTAATTTCATTTGCTGTTTTTCTTGCGCTGTTTGTGCAAGAACACTGTGACCCATGCTTGCTACAAGCACAAAGATCAATAAAAGTATTAATTTTTTCATTATATATTTATTTTTATGTTAATGTTCAAACTTTCTTAATTATTACTATATCATATTTAATAGATTATGTCAATACATAAAAGGGGTCTTTAGTATTGACATTCTTTATAGCTTATGCTAGAGTAGTCAGTTAAGAAAATCCCATCTTAACATTTAATACATGTATGGGATTTTTTATTTAGAAATAAATTTAATATGAAATCAATAAAATCATTAGGAGAGGATTTAATTCCCCTCAGTAGAAAGCAGGGAATATTAATTTATATTATTATTGCCTGCGTATTTCAATTCGTTTTGTTTTACACCCCAGTTTTAGCCGATAATGCAATAAATGAAGCTCTTGCGCAAGAAGCTAGCCTTGAAGAGGAAGGGATAGTTAGCAATGAAGTTTTAATAAAAGAAGCGGAACCTATCGCTCCTCAAGAAAACTTCCTACCCTTGCATGAAAAAAGGAAGGTTTTGGGTACTAGTCGTCACGCTATGACCGCTTATAACTCAGATCCTCGACAGACTGACGATACTCCTTGTATAACAGCCAATGGCTTTAATGTTTGTGAGCATGGCATAGAAGATACTATTGCGGCTAACTTTCTTAAATTTGGCACTAAGGTTCAAATCCCTGAATTATTTGGTGACAGGATCTTTGTGGTAAGGGATAGAATGAATAAACGCTATCCAGATAGGGTTGATATTTGGTTTAAAAATTATGATGATGCAATTAAATTCGGTATCAGGGTGGCAAACATAGTGATAGTTGAATAAGATTTAAATTATCAATCTCAAATAGCAAAAAGACGGTGGAAACACCGTCTTTTTTTCAACTAATTTAATTGCCTAAGAATTTCTAACTTAAAAAAATAAGCTAAGCAAACCTCTTTTTCTTTTTAACTTCTTCTCAGTCTCATAAACTGCAATAGTTGTTGCAATAGCTGAATCTGGAGTAAGAGACATACTATCTATGCCTTGCTCTACTAAAAATTTCACTAACTCAGGGAAATCACTAGGTCCTTGTCCACAGATACCAACCTTACGCTTATTTCTCTTAGCGCTTTTTATCATATCTTTAAGTAAAATCTTAACTGCTTCATTTCTTTCATCAGAGCATCCCGCAATCTCTAGAGTTCCTCCTGAGTCACGATCTATTCCTAATGTAAGCTGAGTTAAGTCATTTGAACCTATAGAAAAACCATCAAATATTTTACTAAACTTGTCAGCTAAAATAACATTAGCTGGAATTTCAGCCATAACGTAAATCTCTAAGCCATTGTCGCCTCGCTTTAAGCCATTTTTTTCCATAATTTCCAAAACCCTCTCTCCTTCCTCAACTGTGCGACAGAAAGGAACCATAACCTTTAGATTATTTAACTTCATCTTATCGCGCACCAGCTTAATAGCCTGGCATTCCAACTTAAAGGCTGCTAAAAACTCTTTAGAATAATATCTGCTAGCCCCACGATAGCCTATCATCGGATTTGACTCTTCTGGTTCATAATCCTTTCCTCCTATTAGGTTTGCATACTCATTGCTTTTAAAATCACTAAGTCTAAAAATAACATCTTTAGGATAAAAAGCGGCCGCTATCATCGCCATTCCTTGAGCCAGCCTATCAACAAAATATTGCTTCTTGTTAGTGTAAGTTTTAGTAAGTCTATCTATTTTTTGTTTATCACCCTTGCTGGTAATTTTTTTATAATTTACTAAAGCTAATGGATGAATTTTAATATAATTATTAATTATAAACTCAAGTCGCGCCAAACCCACTCCATCATTGGGAATGAAAGAGTTAAGAAAAGCCTTGTCTGGTTCGCCCACATTAAGCATAATCTTAGTCTTTGGTCTTTTAAGTTTGCCAATATCAGTTTTTTTAACTTCAAAGGGAATAATTCCCTCATAAACATAGCCAACTTCTCCTTCAGCACAAGAAACTGTTATTTTTTTACCTGTCTTTATTTTCTTAGAAGCGGTTTTTGTGCCAACTACACAAGGTATGCCTAATTCTCTGGAAACGATTGCGGCATGGCAGGTTCGGCCCCCTTTGTCAGTTACTATAGCTGAGGCAATTTTCATAATAGGCTCCCAATCGGGATCTGTCATATCAGTTACTAAAACTTGACCTGGTTTAAATTTGGAAATATCTTTTACACCCATAATACGATTAGAAATTCCAGCACCAATCCTATTTCCCACACTTTGACCAGTGCTAATTATTTTGGCTTTTTTACTTATCTTATATCTTTCTATAACATTAGGATTGCTCATGCTTTGAACTGTTTCTGGGCGAGCTTGAATAATGTATAATTCTTTTGTTTTACCATCTAGAGCCCATTCTATGTCCATTGCTCTACCATAGTGGCTTTCTATCATAATACCCCACTTTGCGAGCTGTAGGACCTGTTTATCACTAATAGAGGGCTTCAGACGATCAGCCTCGGTGACGGGCACATCTTTTACTGGATTTTTGCCCTTTTTATCATATATCATCTTGATATTTTTCTCCCCTATACTTTTTGAAATTATAGTCTCTGTAGGCTTAAAGTAGTAAAACTCATCTGGATTAACTTTTCCTTGAACAATGTTCTCACCTAGACCATAGATAGAATTAATTAATATCGCATCCTTGAAGCCAGACTCTGTGTCAATTGTAAACATGACACCGGAAGATCCTAAATCCGCTCTTACCATTCTTTGCACCCCAACTGAAAGAGCGACAGAAAAATGATCAAATTTCTTATCAACCCGATATGAGATAGCTCGGTTAGTGAATAAAGAAGCGACACACTTCTTCACAGCTAATAATAAATTTTTATCACCGCTTACATTTAAAAAGCTTTCTTGTTGCCCAGCAAAAGAGGCGTCTGGCAAATCTTCAGCCGTAGCAGAAGAGCGAACAGCCACATCTAAAAACTTACTTTTATAAGGCTCTCCTAGTTCTTTGTATGCCCTTATAATCTCCTCGCTAAAATCTTTTGGAAAGGGGGCGGCAATTATAAGTTCTCTGATTTCTTTACCCCTCCTCATTAAGTCTGGCACATTATGAGTGTCTAAACCTTTTAAGATGCGTCTAATTTCTTTCTTTAATCCAGCTGATTCTAAAAAATAACGATAAGCAGTAGAAGTTGTTGCAAAACCGTTAGGGACTTTTAAACCTTTTTTTGATAAAGCTCTATACATTTCACCTAAAGAAGCATTCTTACCTCCAACCTCAGGAACCTGCTCAATACTTAACTCATCAAAAAATTTAATGAACTTGTATTTTCTCATATTACATTTTATTATTAACTTATGAGTTTATTATAACATAAACTTTACTTTATAAAAATAATTGTTTAAGATGTATTAGTAAAGATTGCGGACGTGGCGAAATTGGTAGACGCACTTGGCTTAGGACCAAGCGGGGCAACCCTTGAGAGTTCAAGTCTCTCCGTCCGCACAGAAACTAGCTTGCTTTAAATCTAAACTAAAGCAGAAGTGGTATAATTTAGGTATTGATAAATAGGAGCTAGAATAGTCTTTTCTGCTTCTTTTTTTTAAGACGCTACATAAACTATTTATTTCAATATTTTAATTTAAAAACATCGTCTATGGAAAAAGATATTACAAATAAAAT
Organism: uncultured Gammaproteobacteria bacterium; assembly: GCA_964367805.1. Classification (GTDB taxonomy): domain Bacteria; phylum Patescibacteriota; class Patescibacteriia; order Patescibacteriales; family UBA12465; genus UBA12465. Next base: position 5,102 of record CAYIZC010000013.1, on the reverse strand, counting down.
TGAAGATCTCCTTACTCGCGGTGTTGATGAAATAATTGATAGACCTAGCTTAGAAAAAAAACTTAAGTCAGGAAAAAAGCTTCGTGTTAAATTAGGCACTGATCCAACTAGCCCCAATGTTCACTTAGGACGTTCCATTCCTTTACTAAAGCTTTCTGATTTTCAAAAACTTGGACATCAAATAATTTTTATAATTGGAGATTTTACCGGAGTGATAGGTGACACTTCTGATAAAGACAGTGAGCGCCCCATGCTCTCAAAAGAAACCATTGCCGCAAACCTCAAGACCTACATTTCTCAAGTCTCTAAAATTATTGATATTGATAAAACAGAAATTCATTATAATAGCGAGTGGTTAAGTAAGTTAAACTACAATGACATTAGTCAGCAAGCTAATATTTTTTCTCTTAATGAATTTATCTCCCGAGATAATATTAGTCGTCGACTTAAGGCTGGCAAAAGAGTTTCTCTTAGGGAGCTCCTCTACCCTCTTATGCAAGGCTACGATTCGGTTGTGGTGAAAGCGGACATAGAGGTGGGTGGCACTGATCAGCGCTTCAACCTTTTAGCAGGGCGAGATATTCAAAAAGCGTATCAACAAGAACCCCAAGATATTATTACTAATCCATTAATTGAAGGCTTAGATGGTAGAAAAATGAGCTCTAGTTTTGGTAATACTGTAAATCTTCTAGACACGCCTAATGATATGTTTGGTAAAATTATGACTTTAAATGATGATTTTATTATTAAATACTTTACCCTACTAACAAGAGTTGATAAAAATATTATTTTAAGACACGAGACTGATTTAAAAAATGGAAAAAACCCTCGTGATATAAAGATAAGTCTTGCTTTTGAAATAGTACGTATGTATCACAATGAGCCACTAGCAACAGAAGCTAAGGCTTACTTTGCTAATACTTTTTCTTCTAAAAACATTCCGAGTGATATCGCTAAATTTAAGCCCAGCGACTATAATATTGTCTCTATCTTAGTAGAGGCTAAATTAACTAAATCTAAGACTGAAGCTAGACGAGTAATAGAGCAAGGCGGTGTAAGAGTAGATAGCAAAACAATAGATGATGTAAACTACAGCGTTTTAGCGCCAGCAACTCTACAGAAAGGTAAATTAAACTTTCTTAAAATAATCTAGATCCAGAAAACAAAATACTTATCTCGTTTAAAAATTGTACCCTTGGGTACTTTTTTTAATTAATATTTAAAAATTTACTTTGCCATAAATTGACAAAATTGATAAAATTAAAATATGATAAATTTTTTACATAACTACTTGCCCACTAGTATAATATTTAAAATTGGACCTCTGTCTTTAAGGTGGTACGGTTTATTTATGAGCTTAGCTATAGTAGCTGCTCTTTTTGTAAGCTTCTACATAGGCAAAAAATACTTAAAGATTAATAAAGAGCTGATTTTTGATTTAGCTTTCTGGCTTATTTTAAATGGCCTTCTGGGAGCAAGAATTTATGATGTTTTTTTGCAACTACCCTACTATCTAAACCATCCTTTACAAATTGTTCAAGTTTGGAAGGGAGGCTTAGCAATACATGGGGCTATTATAGCTGGCCTTATTACAATTTTCTTTTTTGCTCGAAAGCATAAAATAGAATTTTTTAAATTAAGTGCTTTGATCGTACCTGGGCTAGCCCTAGGACAAGCGATCGGTCGTTTTGGTAATTACTTTAATCAAGAGTTGTTTGGACTGCCCACTACTCTTCCTTGGGGTATTCCAATATCTACCACCTTTCGCCCCTTAGCTTATCTAAATGAAAACTATTTCCACCCCACCTTCTTATATGAAAGTCTAGGCTCTTTATTAATATTTTTAATACTTATCTTATCTTATCGCTACTTTGCAAAAAACAAAAAAATTAATTCATACTTTTGCACTTGGATCACAGTCCTTTATATGATACTATACTCGGTGTTGAGGTTTTCACTTGAGTTTATCAGGATAGACTTTAGTCCAGAATTTTTAAATCTTCGTTGGCCCCAAATCATTAGCATAATTATTGTTATCGTATCTATATTAATTATTAAATTACATCATCGCAGCTATGTCAAAAGCGAAAAATAAATTAAGACGCCAAATAATGTATTTAATTGGCTTCATCATGGCGACCTCGGTCTCCTTTTTAACATACTTTCAGTCTAGTTTTTTGGAAGAGTTTATTGGAATTGGTTTTGTTAGTTTGTTTTTTGTTTTTGCAAATATGGCTACGATAATAGCTATCTCCATATTTCCTAAAATTATACATAAGATAGGAAACTATTTTACCACTAAAATCGTTATAATTTGTACGCTGCTTCACTTCTAAGTATAGCTGCTGCCTCTGGTCGCATTTCTGCTACTTTAAGTTTACTTTTTTTTGTTATTACTTCCAATCTAATTTGGATAAATATAGATATTTTCTTAGAGGAAGTAAGCTCAGATGAAAGCACTGGTCGCGTTAGAGCAACCTATCTTACCTGTATGAACCTAGGTTGGATGTTGGGTCCAGTAATCTCTGCCCGCTTAATAGAGTTAGCCGACTACCCTCTGTCTGCTTTTTCAGGGGCGCTAATTATGATTCCACTTTTCTTAATTATAGTTTACAGAAAAAACAATCTCACAGATAAGGTTAAAAGAACAAAGCAGGGCACCATAGAAAGCTTTAAAAAACTTTGGAAAAATAAAAACTTAAGAGGTGTCTTTATCGCCACCACCGCTCTTAATATTTTTTATAGCGCTGCTGTTTTGTATATCCCCATACATCTTCACCAAGGATTAGGCATACCCTGGTCACAACTTGGTCTAATTTTTTCTATTTCATTGCTTCCATTTATTTTATTCCAACTACCAGTAGGGCTCCTGGCTGATAAATATTTTGGTGAGAAAGAGATGATGATAATAGGGTTGTTTATTTTATTCTGTTCTTTATTTTTATTCTTCTATATTAAAAGTCCTTTAGCGTTACTTTGGGCTGCTATACTATTCTTTAGTCGTATTGGCGCAGCCTTAGTTGAGGCGACTAGTAATACTTATTTCTTTAAAAATGTTAGCGCAGAAGATCTAGGTTTTATAAATATATTTCGCATGAGCCACTCTTTGGGTTATTTACTTGGGGCTGCTTTTAGTTCTTTAGTTTTAATATTTTTAGGAATCAATTACGTTTTTCTAACACTAGCGATTGTAATTATTCCTGTCTTTTACTACACTTATCTCATAGAAGATACTAAATAGAGCTGTTGACTTAAGTTCTTTTTTCTTATAATATTTAATCAGTTTATTGCGGGTATCGTATAGTGGTTTATTATGTCAGCCTTCCAAGCTGAAGAGAGGGGTTCGATTCCCCTTACCCGCTCATAAGAAAAAACAAGCTTTCAGTTAAGCTTGTTTTTTTATATCTATTTTTTATTTAAGGTTTTATTTTATTTGAAATAAATATATTAAAATTTACCAAAGTCATAATTTACTATTTGCTTTCTAATTCTCTGATTAGTTACTGTCATAAATCCCATCTTCAGCCACTTAATTCCGGAAACAAGATAGCCTTCTTTTTCTATTCTCCTGGCCGAATAAAGAAGTGGGCATTTTTTTATCATGTTAAACTTCCCATGCCTTGCAAGACGACTAACATAATCACAATCCTCAGATAATAAGACCTTTAGATCAAAACCTTCAATTAGGTCATGCCCTTTCTTCTCTGCTATTATAGCGGCACCTATAGCGACTGGGTTTTTGCCATTCTTTTTTAAACGGGATACCAAATTACTAATACCGGAATATAAATTATAATGAAAACGGTTAGGGTTAAACTTAATATAAAAACTAGCAGCAATGAGCTTTTCTTCTCTAAATTGCTTTAAGCTGCAACTTAGAAAACCTGCTGTTAAAACAGAGTCTGCGTCTAGAAAAAGTAAGGTGTCTCCTTTTGCCTGTTTTGCACCTTCATTTCTCTGAAAAGAGGGGTGCTTTATTTTATCACTTAAAATAAATTTAGTGCCATAGCGCTTTGCTACTTCAAAAGTTTTATCGGAAGAACCGGCATCTGAGACAATGATTTCATAATTTTTGAAATCTTGTTTATAAATAGAATCTAGTAAGCGCGGTAGATACTTCTCTTCATTTAAAGTGGGTATAATAATAGATAACATATTAAAATAGAGTTTTAGCCAATTCCCAATAACTGGGATTGCCATTTTTATATTTGTAATACCACCATTCAACTCCCCAAAGATAAGCTTTATCAAACTTTGTATCTATGGCGAACTGAAGGTTGGCTTTAAATTGCTCTAAATCAAAAGATTTAGCAGCCTCTTTGTCAGATAGGTATATAATACTTCCTTTAGGTACCCAGGGCTCAGCCTGGAGTTCAACTATGACTCTTCTTCCCTCAGGGATGCCAACTAATTTTGACTTAAGGCGATAAAAACTAGAGGGAAAAGGGTAACGTATATAACCAAACCATTCATTCCAAACTACTCTATAGAGTGTACTACCAAATACATCAGCTAAGTGGGCCTCCTTCCTCCAAGAACTTAATTCTCCGGTTGCAGAAATCATTACCGGTCTATTATCTAAAGCACGTACTGTGGCTAACTCCTTTTCAAAAAAGACCTCATCTACTGGTGGGCAAACACCAAACTCATTGAAATAAGGTTCATTTTCAAGTTGCCAAGCAACTATAGACTCCTCATCTTTATAATGATTTATCGTTGTAATGAGCATTCGTATAACCTTTTCTTGAGTAAAGTCTAAAGATTCAGAATTAAGCCAATTTGGCGCGTGACACTCTGGCCAACGGGGGAGACGCCAACCAATGTTAACTATAAAACTAACCCCTCTTTTCTCTCCCTCAGAAATTATATAATCATATTTTGAAAAATCAAAAACACCATCTTCTTTTTCTATCTCATCCCAGTAAATAGGCAATCTAATCTCTTTAACATTTAAATCATCTAGCGTGGCTAGATAGACATCTTGCCAATTAAGACCTATTTCTGTACAAAATTTTGTTGAAAAAGTTACTCCAAAAAAATCTTGATTGTGTTTTAAGTCTCTTTTTCGAGGGTAATTGTTAGCGAACTTTATAAAATAAATT
>CAYIZC010000012.1:2770-13088 GCA_964367805.1 uncultured Gammaproteobacteria bacterium | reverse complement strand
GAAACGGATTAGCAAAAAAGCACAAATACTTTATAGAATAACATAAGAGGTGAAAAAAATGGCAGATTTAAATCAAATTTTAGCTCGTTTTGGTTTTGTTACTGTAATGAAACCAAAATTTTACAGCCTTAGTCAAAACGTTGAGGATGAGGAACCTATTTTTGAAATTGACAGTTTACGTATCTCTAACATCACACAAGAAGGTCCTAGTAAGACTGTTAAAGGTGGGTTGTATGGAAATACGCAAATGAGATACGGAAAAACTATGCGTCTAGAAATGGAAGACGTAGTTGGCCGTATTGAAGTTCTTCAATACTTAATGGGGGCAAAGGTTGTAGCAGGAGGACCACTACCAGTAGCTATAGACAAAGTGGAAAGATTTACCGCTAATGGCGCTACTGATGTTCTAGCATTAGAGTTTACACCAGAAACTACACCGATTGTAGTTAAAAAGATACATAATGGGGTAACTAGCACGTTAACCCCAACTGATGACTACGGAGTTGATGGAAAAGTAATAACACTAACTGCTGATTCTGCTACAGTGTATGGAGATATTATCACAGTCGACTACAAGACAAAAGATTCAGTTGCTAGAGTGCAAATTACAGACAAGTTTGCGCCAGCATATCAAATTATGGGACAAACTTTCGTTATTGACTCAGTAACAGGAAATAAAGAATGGATTAATATCTATATTCCTCAATTCTTACCTGATTCAATATTCAGTCAAACAATGGAATCTGAGGGAGACTTCGGAGCAATAAGTATTGCGGGAGACATCTTAGCGAATGATTGCGGAATCTTCTACGAATTCTTAATTGAAGATACTCCACCAACAAATTGCTAAAATAACATAACAAGCGGGGACCTACTTTAATCAGTAGGTCTTTTTTTATGCTTAAAAAAATTAAGTCAAATTTGCTATATTTAGAAAACCATGGTATAATATAAGTAGAATGAAAGAAGTATTGACTTCTTTTGGCGAGGTGAAATTACGATGAACCAAAATAGCATAATTGAAATAGGAAGTAAAGCCAATGTAATTTTAAGATTTAAGGCTAAAACTTGTATAAACGGAAAAACCTATAATGCAAACGAGCCATATCTTTTTTTAAAGGATGTTAATGTTTTAATTAATTATAGCAATCAAGATAAGGTATCTAGTACTGACATTAATGTTTTAGCAAATTCAGACATTAAGCCGCGAATGGTAACTGTTGGCGGGGTGAATTTTACAAGAAAATTAGCCGCACTGTTAGCCACATTCGAAGCTGGCGGAGAAGAATACAATCCAACTCTATTTCGAACTCTAGAAGCGGAAAGGGAAGATGAAGATTCAGTGGGGACTGTATATTTAGTAGATGATATTGTTTTTAATGAAAAGACTTTCGTATACGATTCGAACTTTGAAAAAATTGAAGCCCAATACAACTCTGACCTTAATGCCTTAACAAGTGAGAGCTTTCAAGATGGAGAAATGTATCTTATTTCTTTTTCTTCTGTGAAAATAGGAACAAAATTCGACATGAACAAACCGCACGTTCCTTATATGTCATTAGAAATACAAGGAATAGGCAATATAGATAAAGTCGCCAAAAATGTTTTAATGTATTTTGACAAAGTAAGTCTTAATAGTATATTAGAGTTCACTTTTATTCAAGGAGATATGATTAATGTCCCTTTAGAATTCCATATTATAGATGATAAAAATAATTATATAGTATTTGAGGACTAATTATGGCTAAAAATAACTGGGGAAGAATTCATACAGATTTAACGTCTTCCATGAATGCCAATTTTCTAGAGAGCTACATGCACAGTAGCGCAGACACATTTAAAATAGGTAGATCTATTCTAGAAGATAAGATTGATAAAAGTCAAATTGAAAACGATTTTAGAGAGGTTGTTTTTAAAATCCTAAGAGAAGAATTAGCATATTACAAAGCGATCGAGAAAGAATACCTATCTCAAGTTAATTCAAATTTAGAAGAAGGCAAGAAATTTAAAGACATAGAAGAATTACGAAAACAATTCGAAGCAAATTATCGAGAAGTAATAAAAGGGACGGTTATTGAAAGTCAAATTCAGATAAAAGAAGCTAGAATCGATATGAATAAGAAGATTCCATGGATCCCAAAAAATAAAAGATCTGAGGATTTTTATCAAAAGCACTGAGACCAAAATTATAAATTTTTACAAGATAACGTTAAAGCTATTGAAGCTATAGTAAAAGATGTTCTTAATGACTTTGACGTTATTATGAGGCCGGGGCGAAAACTATCTAAAAAAGATCATAACTTAAAGAAATATAAAGAGACTTGGTATAAATTCATTAGATTATATCTTGGATTACCACCAAGAGCGACCATAACTGCCAAAGATTTGCAGAATTTCAAAGTAGAAGGCTTTCTATCTAGTATGATACCTTATCACAAACAATTGCTATGGACTGCATTAATTACTAAGTCTGCTGCTCCGTATGGTTTAGTTTTTGAACAAGAACTTGCTGAATTAACTGCAGATGCGCGTCTTGAAATTTTTCTCTCTCAGGAATTCAGAAAAAATAAAAGTAAGATGGTTCAAGGAACATACGACACAAAAAAGACTGTTAGGGACATCGTTTTATCTGAAGCAAAAGTCAAAGGAAGAAAATTCAAAATAGGTGCATCTTTGAAGATGAGGGCAGACGATAAAATAGAAGGCAAATATGATCTTAAAAAAGCAGACTACTTGGACAGTAATCTTAGAAGTATGGGAAAACGAAAAAAAGCTGAGATTAGATACCTTAGAAAAAACTACAATTTAATTCAAGGTCAGGAAAACTCTTTCCGAGATTTTGAATCCGATTTGATGATAATTTTTGGGGTTACAAGATTTCTGAATGCTCTGGTAGAAAAAAATAGAGCAGAGAAGAAGTCAAATGATTACACTATGTTTATTATCTCAAGAAACGAAATTTACTTAGTTTCAGATATAGTTGCGAAACTGATAGAGAAGCTGTATAATACCGAAATTGATAAAATAGAAGGCTTTGAAGCTGAAATAATAAAATCTTCAATTTTACAAGATAATGGAAAAGGCGAATTATACAAAAGAAAGCTAGAGTTTTTAAAAAGTAGTGAAGAAGTGCGAAAAAGTTTTTACTCAAAAGCGCTAAGAGATGATAAAATAATGCAAGCATTAGAATCACTAAGTAAAACAATGTCAAAGAATCCGGTTGAATCGGCCTTTTATTCTATTGATATTAAAGCATTTTTAAAATAAGGAGGTCATAAAATGACAAAATTTGAATTACAAGAATTACTACAAGAAGCTTCCAAAATGGACTTCTTAGGTTCGATAGAGTTGATTCACTCTAAAGAAAAAGAATATAAAAAATCAGAGATTTTTAAGAAAACATCAATTCCTCTTATGATTCTTTATAAGGAATTCTATATGTGGCAAAAATCTCAAATTAATTTTTTTGATTTATTTCAGGAATTTATTACTGACTTTGATTTTGAGAAAGTATCTAATAGAATTTTAGAATTACTCAATTATTTAAATGAAAAACCAGAACTAATAGAAAAACTTAACAAGATATTAGAAAACTTCGATATCAAAAACATCGAAGAATATGCCAAAAAATTAGAGAAGGAGGTTTCCATTCTAAAGAAAGAGGTGATCTAGATGGCAGACATTAAGCGAAAGATAAGTCTTGAATACCAAGAGACTGGTCTTAAAGGGATACAAAAAAGAATAAGTGAAATAAAGCCAATTCTAGGTGACGCTGATTCAGTTAAAGAAGTAGAGAGAGAAATTAAAGAGCTAGCTCAACTTCTTTCTTCTAGCCCTAATAAAATGTTTGACCCTAAAGTAGCAGAAGCGTATAGTAAAAAATACTCAAAAATCCTATCTCTCGAAGAAAAAGCAAGACTAGACATGATTGCTTTAAAAGACGAGGATAGTGCCGTTACTTTAAAGGGATATGAAGAGCAAATATTAAAAATTCAAGAAGTTATTGACTTAGAAAATGAGAAAATAAAAAAGATAGAAGAGTCAATGATGGCTCAAAACGGTCTTTTAAAAGCACCAACATCTAAAATACAAAAAGAAGTTTTAGATAGCGCCGCTAGAGAGTTAGGTCCTACCGACCAAATGAAGAGTGTAAAAGGGCGAAATATAACTGATCCTACATCTTTTTTAAAAAACATGAGTCAGCTAGACGATATGCTATCGTCTTCAGATATAGCACAAAGTGCTTTAATTGAAAAAATTCGAGCAGGAGCTGATCTTACAGAAGAAGAATTAGAAACTCTTCAAAAATCAGTGAATGAGAGAAATAAAATAGCATCGACTACAGATCAATTAAAATTAAGCGCGACTGAAATTGTAAAACAGTATAAAATTAAAAATGATTTATTAGAATATGAACAACTAATTTTAAAAGAAAATAGAGCAGAAGCTACAGGGGGCCATACTGACGAAATTGAAAAGTTAGAAGCTCGAAAAAAATTAATCGAAGGCATGAAGAAGTCTGAAGAACCAACTGTCGAGTCTATGGGCGGAGATGAAGAATCTTTCAGAGTCGCAGAGCTATCTCAAAAAAGCCTTGAAGAAAGAATTAAACTTCAGGCAGAACATGAAAGAAAACTTCAAGAATCTAAAGAGCAACAAAAGAAATGAAATCAAGAACAAAAAGATGGAGAAAAAAATACAACAAAAGGAACAAAAGCTATTGAAAATCAGACTACAAGTCTTGGTAAAGCCGCAAAACAAGTTTTTGGATATGGCGTAGCATTTAATGTATTAAGAAAACTATATCGAGAAACAATAAGAACAATAACAGAGTTAGACGCAGCCTTAACTGAGATGGCTGTCGTTTCGACATTAAATAGAAAAGAAGCATGGAATTTAGTTCCAGCACTTCAGAGTATCGCTAAAGAAACTGGTTTTGCTACAACTGAAATTGCGAAGTTGGCAACAGTTTACTTTAGACAAGGTAAAAGTCTTGCAGACGTTGTTGAATTAACAACTGTTGCAGCAAAAGCTGCGCGTATAGCAGGTATTTCTGCGCAAGAATCAGCTAACTATTTAACCTCCGCCGTTAATGGATTCGGACTTGCGGCCAAAGAAGCTATAAATGTTTCTGACAAATTTGCGGCGCTAGCTGCAAGTTCAGCATCAAGTTATGAAGAACTAGCAACAGGTTTAAGTAAATTCGCCGCTCAAGCGAACGTTGCTGGGATATCTATTGACTTCGCATTGGGTATGTTAGCGAAAGGGGTTGAAACAACTCGTGAAGCTCCAGAAACTATTGGTACCGCCCTTAAGACTGTTATCGCTCGTATGCGTGAATTAACAGACTTAGGAAAAACATTCGAAGATGGAATGAGTGTAAACAGAGTTGAGACGGCCCTTCGTCAAGTAGGAATTCAACTTATAGATACAAATGGCCAATTTAGAGATATGGAATCTGTATTAACTGAAGTTGGTATGGCTTGGGATACTTTAAATAACAACCAAAAAGCGTCTGTTGCGGTTGCTTTAGCCGGAACTCGTCAACAATCACGTTTAATCGCGATTATGAATGACTTCGACAGAACGTTAGAGTTAGTTGATATTTCAATGTACTCTCAAGGAGCGACACAAGCTCAACATATGGAATATATGAAGAGCATGGCAGCAGCAACTACAAGATTAGAAACTGCTTGGCAAAAATTTATTACGGCCATAACAGATAGTGAATTTGTTATATCAGTTATTAGAACTATTGCTGGTGTTATTGACGGGTTTGCCTCAACACTAGAGAAAGCACCGCAATTTGTAAAAGGTTTAGTTATAAGTATTGCTGCATTGATTGCAATTTTAAAACTTTACAATATTCAACAAGGAATCGCAAACAGCCTTAAGTTAAAATCGTTACTCATAACTAAAACAGAGATAGTTGATGGAGTTAAATTATTAGCTTTAAGAGCTAAAAAAATTGCATTAGGAATAAAAGAAGCTCTAGTTACTACTTGGGTTACTATAGCTCAAACAGCTCAAAACATAGCTGTCAATCATGGGACACTTGCTTGGATTGCATATTGGGCTGCCGCAACTTTAGGTATCTCTTTATTAGTGGCAGGTTTATTAGCTGGAATAGCTTATCTTACAACCTTTACAAAGAAGTACAAAGAAAGAGTTAAAGTCCTAAAAGAAGAAAGAGCAGAATTACAAAAAAATATATATGAAACAAAAAAATTTACAAGCGACTTATCAAAACTTTCAGATCAAATTGACGAGATAAATAAAAAACCAATTAAAGTTAAAGCGGACTATGACGAGCTAGACTCATTAATGGAACAAGTTAAAGAAATTGAAGAAACTAGAGGAATAAATCTGACGGCATATAACTCTTATGGGGAGAGGGATTATACACAATCAGTTGCTAATTATAGAGAATATGAAGAAGAATCAAGAATGATAACCTTAGCTAATATTGAGAAACTTATTAATAACTCTATAGAGCTATACAAAGCTGGAGAAGCCTCGCTAAGTGACGTTTCTGATGCTTACGTAAATTCAGTTATATCAAACTATGAACATCTTAATGGCAGAATTTCAGAAAAACAAAGAGAGTTTTGAAGCAGCCTAATAGACAACGAAGTTAAGGCTAGTGAAGAAGCAATATATAATTTGCCTACTCGTCTTTCAGATCTTAGGGATGAGATGGCCTCAAGTTCCTTGACTCAAAATGAACTCATAGAAAAATATGGGATAGATTTAGTTTGGAATACTACAAACACAGTACAGGCATGAGAAGAATATTATTCAAAGAAAAGAGAAGAAATTGAAGAAGAATTTTATAGCAACTCATTAGAACGGTTTAAACAGTTTAATAAAGATTATAATGCTATTATGTCACAAGAGAGTTTAAGTGAACAAGCTAGAAAATACCAAGAAATTATTGATAACATAACTGACCCGGAACTATTAGAAAGCTATAAAGAAGCTTTTGGTGGGTTGAATTATTTAGTAAAAGAATTTGCTGGTGATTTGGGGCCAACTTTAGATGCGGTCGTTGAAAAGATAGGATCAGGCGCAGATGGGATAAGCACCCTTTCAGTAGAAGCCCAAAAGGCTGGATATGATGCTAATAAGATAATATCAGCAGCATTCAAAAGAACTAAAGAATTAATGGACGATCCTAATGTATCTAAAGAAAATGCGGTAGCTATAGCCTATGCAGAAATAGCCTCTTCTATTGAAGATGTCAAATTTGCAACTTATTTATATGGTATAGCAGCTGGAAAAACAATGCTTTCTACTGCTCAAGAGGTTGATAGATTAAATAGTACTATTAAGAATCTTTATGAAACTCAGTCTAAGTTTTTAAAAGGCGAGATGACTCAAGAGCAAATGTTTCAATTCATTGGAGATAATGCAGACCTTTTTGAAGATCCGGAAATTCTAGACAAATTCTTATCTGGTCAAAATATAAGTGCGGATGTCACAAAAAAACTAGAAGCAGAATATCAAAACTATAGAAATGTTTTAATCACGACAGCAGAAGAACTTGAAAAATTAAAAGATGCAACAACAGAAGAAGACAAAGCTAAAAGAAAATCTTTAATAACTCAAAGAGCGCAAGCAATAGTTGGACTTCAATATAATGGAATATTGCGAGGTCTAACTCAATCGGAGTATGACTATAATAACGCATTGATTGCTAGTAAGAGAGCGACAGATTTAGGGATAGAAAGCGACGAATTAAGACTTAAAACATTGGAAGCTCTCAGAGAAAAAACTGAAGTTGTTTTATTAAATACTCAAAAAACTATAGATCAACTTAAAAATACTTTAGAAGAAAACGTGGAAGGCAGCTGGGACTCTTATGTTTCAATAGTAGACGGAGTCGCTGTTATAAATACTGAAGCTTACAAAAAGTTAAGTGCAGACGGAAGACGATACGTTGATGATTATGTTAACGGTTTCAATGAACAAATGGATACTTTGTATTCAACATTTAAAGAATTAAGCGATGCCGAAACAAAAGCAGCAGAAGACGAAGCTAAAAAGAAAAAGAAGATTTATGAGGACTATTTTGCGGCCCTAGATAGATTAGAAGATAAGCGTGCAAGAAAAGCAAGTAGAGAGGATTTAGTTAAACAACTACAAGTTTTAGAGGGCGCAACAGACGAAAAATCTAGACAAAGAGCAAAAGAGATTAGAAAAGAACTTAATGAGTTCGACGAAGAATCTAAAAAACTACAAAATGAACAATCTAGAGAAGACCTTTTAAATGCAACTGAAGAAAGTGTTCAAAAAGTCAAAGACGAATTTAAACAGATTTGGGAAGATTTTATAACTGCCGGTGGTAAATCAGGAGATGCTCTAGTTGAATCGCTTAGAGCTGCTGGATATGGAGGTAAAGGAGATACTTCAGATACAGATAATATCATTGGAAATAATAGCGAGTATTCAATTGATGGATTGTCACCTGGTGAGTCAGGAGCGAAGGATGCTGATTTTAAAGGAGAAATTCCAACTGATAGAAAACCAACAAACCAAGAGTGGATCTCTGCATTTATAAAATATATGAAAGATATATGAGCTGCTGATAAAAAAGAAGCCCCTAGGAGTTTTGCCTTATGGAGGGCTAAAGCAGAAGACTTTGGGCTTAATCCATTAATGTTTGGCGAAGAGGATTCTTTAAATCTACATGATTATTTAGATGAACAAAAAATACTTAAGAAGGACAAGATGCCGGAGTATAAGGACGATTTCACCAGTTTTGAACACTGGTGGCAGAATGTAGTAAGAACAGGTGACATATTTACTATTCCGGGATATGTTAAAGGCACTATGATCCCAGGATATTCTGAAGGTGGCGTGGTAGATTATACTGGGCTTGCAATGGTTCATGGATCATCGTCTAAACCAGAAGCATTCTTAAATGCAGAACAAACTGAAATATTTAGTAGAATGTCTAAGGAACTTTCAGCTAAGGGATCTAATTCTGCGGCAGGAAGCTCTCCTATTAATATCGAAAATATAACAATTCAGACACAACAATTAAACAACAAACAAGACTTCGATGCGGCTGGTAAAGTATTGGCCGACGCATTCGGAAAAGCAATTGGTCGCAGAGGAATCTCTGTGAATGCCAAGCGATAGGTGATAATATGAGTAATACGGATAAATACATTGGTTTTGAATACAACGGAATAAAAGTTAATATGGGGCCTAACGCTGATATAAAAGGTTTTATTATTAATGGAGGGGAGGACTTGAATTTTCCAAGTTTTCCCGACTTCAGTAATGAATTCGCTTTTCCTAAGTTTGGAGAAGTAAGTTATTTTTTAGGAACTACAATAGAGAATAGAACAATAGGGTTTTCAATATCGCTTTATGAAGTAACTCTGCAAGAGTACCGAGAAATGTTAGCAGTTTTTTCAAGTAAAAAAACCACTTATAATAATCTATTAAAATTCGATTATAATGATTACTTTGGTTATAATGTTAAATTAAACTCCGCAAGTAGCGGTAAATTCGTAGTTTCTAGAACTTGCGATATTAATAATGTTCCAACAGATTTATATAATATTGAGTTAGATTTAGAGTTCGTAACATATAATGACTGGGCTGCAAAATGTATAGAATCTCCAAGTTTTAACTTAAATGAAGCTACTTCTGGAGTTTCTTACGCTAATGGAAAATTTTCTTTCGAGTCTACTATTGTTAATGATAGTGACCCAGAAGAAGATTACGACATAAAACTAGCCATAAAAAATAATGGTACTATTCCTATATTCTTAAAAATAAACTTTAATACTTTAATTTCATCTAGTTCTAATTTTAAAATTTATAGTAATTCGAAGTTATGGTATCATATTAACAGAAGAAGCAATTACTCAATATATACAAAATATGGGATAGTTTTAAATAGCGTTGGGGCGTTCTATAACACAATACAAAATAACGGAGTGCTTGAAATCCCAGTTGGTTCAACACGAATTAATATTTCTTCATCAGAAACTTTTGATTTTGAAAAAATCACTATAGAACCAATCTTGAGAGAAATGATTTAACGGGAGGAAGAAAATATGGAATTAGATTTTAAAATTTATTTAAAACACGAAGGAAATTGAATATTTTTTCCTCCAGTTCACTACAATGAGAATCTTTCAGAAGAAGAAAATAATGTATATAATTTCTCTTTTGAGGTTTCTAAAAATGATTTAGTTATTGACGGGATTAGTTTCTTTAACTTAATAAAAAATGGCAGGGTATTAAAACTTGTTTTAACGAAACCTAATAAAACTATATACTTCGTTATTAATTCAATTAG
>CAYIZC010000012.1:0-2670 GCA_964367805.1 uncultured Gammaproteobacteria bacterium | reverse complement strand
TTTTAATTTGCAAGATTTGAGTCTCTCTTATCAGTCAGAAAATCACTATCCGATATATAATGTTCTCGGGGGAGAAGATGAAAATGGTTTCTTCATAAACATGATACCGCTTCTTAATTATTCTCAATATTCACTACTAAAAAATATTAGATTCGCAGATATTATAAATGCTTCAGAACTTTTAACTACAAATGACGAAAGTGTAAAAACTTTTAACGCTGCAGTTGACATGGATGGTTTTTCAGAAGTGAAATCTATGATTGGAAAAAGTATTTTTTCTTGAATACCTACTAACATAAATTTCAGTAGTAAATTTAATGGCTCCTCAACTATAAAGTTTAAATATAATAAAATCATTGAAGAAGGAGATCAGACAGAAGGCTGGGCGTTTAGTGAAGTGAAGGTAAATGGTAGTGGAATAGTTAATTTATCAACTTGGATTAATGACCCAGCATTCGGCTATATGTATTTATTAGATAGGCCGGGAGAGGCGCTAATTTTTGACGGCGTAGAAGTGCAACCTGGAGATTCAATTCTAATATTAAATTCAGAACATCCAGAAAGAAGTGGTGTTTTTGGCTTAGACCAAGACTTGTCCAAAGGAAGGAATTTTTTTACTAGATCAAATGATTATTCCTTTTATAATCAAAGATGAATTAAAATTTCACAAGGAAATTCATATAAAAACATTATTTTCTCTTTTGATAATGGACCGGGAGTTATTAATGTAGACCCAATACTATATGACGTAAAATCGATTATATTAGAAAGTTCCGACTTTATAATAAACAATTCTACAATAGTTATAGAAGATAACTTATTAAAATTCAATTCAAACGAGAGTGGGGCGAATCCAAAGCTAACCTTGTCATTTGACAATTACAACAATATAAAACCTTTTATAAAAGCGTCGTCTTTAGAAGAAATAAATGTAGATACTTATGATCCAGTAAATGATGGTTTCTATAAAGACATTTTTAAATTAGAAAAAAATGAAGAGAGTAGACCGAGTTCGGAGACTATTGAGATTTTAAATAATGTTCCATATATAGACTCATTCTTATTAGACTTAGAGTATTATATAAATACAAATATTATCTCATCAGCTGCGGCGCGGGATATTAAAGATAGAATCTACAACGATTTAAGAAAAATAAACTATGAGCTTCAATTTCTAAGATACACGAAAAGAAATTTAGAAGGTTCTATCTCCACAAAAGAGGGTAGTTTAAATAACTACTCTGAAATACTTGGAACTATAAGCACCGATGATTATGTAGAAAATGAACAGAAATTAAAATTTGAATTTATGTCGGTTGAAAAGAATCCTGACCTATTAACTATTGAGGACTTTGATTACTTTAATATATTAAAAAACTACAACGGAGCCAGAGAGCCTGAGGTTAGATACCAAAAATTAATAGATGAAAGGAATTTATTCTTAGTTGATTTTTTTGAAGATTCTAAAAAGATTCTTGAGTTGAATTTAAAGCTTGAGTCAGATAGCCTCACAGAAGAAGAAGAAATATCTTTGAAGGAAGAAGTGGCCTATTTAAGTGAGTTTTATGATTCATATATAAAGAGAGCTGGGTTATCTAGTTCGCCATTAATTGAGGCAGATTTTATAATTGTTAACAATGTGGATACTTCTGCGGCCCTAGGCTATATCCAAGGGATTGCGACATCTGACCAGGACATTGTTTTATTAGCTGGACAAACTGATGAATCAGAAAATGGATTATATAGATATTCTACTACTTATCCATACTGAGTTAACTATATGTCTGAGCTACAACCAACCTATGGAGATGGTCCATTATGGTTCACTAAGGCCGCGAAAGGGACTTATATAGATAGAGTTTTTATGTGGATAGAGGGAACGACATGGGCTGAAATTTTTGTTAAGGATTTGTCAGATCTTAAAAGAACTGGTCAGCTTGAAATTTTAATTGAAACATACTTTAAATATTTAGATTTATATAGATTTGTTATAATTAAAAAATCCCTTCCTCATTTGACATATTTTAATTATCCGCGGTCAAGCGCGAGTGAGTTTCTAGAGTCATCTTATGAATTGTGGGACTTAGAATTTACTGGAATAAAACAAAAATTTATTACACAAGACGAAATAAAGCAAAATTTTTGGTTTAAATTAAAATCTGATTATCAAGACTTTCTTTCAGAGGGTTTTTATGAAAATGAAGTAGAGAATGACTCGATTTCTCTCTATAGACAAGCATTAGAAACCTATAAATATTATAAGAGACCAAATGAAGAATATAGTGCGACTTATATAGATGCCAGTGATTTGATTGGTCAAAATATAGATTTAATAGAAGTTGGAGATGTAATAAAAATTGCTAGAGAGCCTTTAGGTCTATCTGATTACGAAGAAAATGAAATAAGAGTTACAAATATAAGTAGAGAGCTTAGAGATAAATCTAATATCTCTTTAGGAGTTGACAATCTAAAAACCATGTCAAGTCTTATTCAAAAGCTGATTTCCAGTGTAGCTAAAAAATAACTGGAGGAGGATATTATGAAAAAAGTTTTAAAAAGAGTTAGTTTTTTCTTGAAGGAAATCCTTAACATTATTACGGATATTCTAGTCCCACTTGCGGCCCTAGTAGCAGCTATTCTTCAACTACTACCTGTACCTTTAAAATGGAT
>CAYIZC010000011.1:0-14428 GCA_964367805.1 uncultured Gammaproteobacteria bacterium | reverse complement strand
TATTCAATCTTCCTTTTAAATATCGTAAAAAACGCTTAGAAGAAACTGAGATAAAGCTTGGCGTATATCGCTCTCTTTTTTCTTTTGCTTTAGTTTTATTATTACTAATAGTCCCCTTAAAGGTGCTATCCTTTTTCCAAATTTTGGATTTAAGTAGTTTAGAACAAAAACTATTCTCACATTCAGAAGCAGCTATTTCAAAACTAGGAGAGGCTGGCACCTCTGTCTCTGAGCTTGATTTTTTAAGCGCTAGCTCTAAGTTTTCCTTAGCGAGTGCTGAATTCCTCTTAGCTGAGGACGAGTTAGCAAAAATTAATAGCTCATTACTCTCCCTAGCGGCATTGTCAAATAATCCGAAATATAAGTTAGCTGCCGAGAGTAAACAAATCTTAAGTGCTGGGGCCTTAGCATCTTCTTTAGGTGCCAATCTATCACTTGCAACTGAGCCTTTGTTTAACCAGCAAGAAGGTGGAAGTTTATTGCTAGCTCTTGAAGAGTTCTCGAAATATGGTTCTTTAGCCTTATTAGATTCCAAAGACTTGAAACAGACTATACAAAAAATAAATATAAATAACTTACCCCAAGAATATCGGGAGCAATTTAAAGATTTAAAAGAAAAAGCAGATTTTCTTAGTCAAAACTTAGAAGAAATAATAGATATTTCCTCTAAAATGCACGAGCTCTTGGGAATGAGTCAGGATAAGCGCTATCTTTTAATATTCCAAAACAATGCTGAGTTAAGAGCTTCAGGAGGATTTTTAGGAAGTTACGCTATAGTAGATCTAAAAGAGGGAGGTATTAAAAACTTAGAAGTTCCCGCTGGTGGCTCATATGATACTGAGGGTGGAATGACGGTGAGTGTTAAAGCTCCTAAGCCATTATGGCTAGTAAACCCTCTGTGGCATTTTTGGGATGCTAATTGGTGGCCAGATTGGCCCACAACAGCTAAAAATTTAATGTGGTTTTATGAAAAGAGTGGTGGCTCTTCTGTAGATGGAGTTATAACTTTTACACCCACTGTGCTTGAATCTTTGTTAGAGATTACCGGAGCTATAGATATGAGCGAGGAGTATGGAGTTATTATAGATAGTCATAATTTTTGGGAAACAGTTCAAAAAATTGTCGAGCATGATAATTTAGAAATTAGCAA
This sequence comes from uncultured Gammaproteobacteria bacterium, assembly GCA_964367805.1. Classification (GTDB taxonomy): domain Bacteria; phylum Patescibacteriota; class Patescibacteriia; order Patescibacteriales; family UBA12465; genus UBA12465. The sequence goes on along the minus strand of CAYIZC010000011.1, from coordinate 13,278 downwards.
TCCGGGTGAGACCATAGATTTTATAGATTCAAAAAATGCAATTGAATCAAATATTCCTTTATACCAAGATTTAGAGACTAATATTGATAATAAACCTAAAAAAATAATAGGTGATTTAATGGTAAGGATTTTAGAAATATTACCAGAAAAGTTAAATAAAGATAACTTAGGAAAAATTGTTAGCTTGTTAGAAAATAATAAGCAGGGAAAGCAATTCATGTTATACTTTAAAGACGCAGATCTACAAGCTGAAGTTTTAAAACGTAACGCAGGGGGAGAGATTAAGGAGGCTCCCCATGACTACTTATTGGTAGTAAATACTAATATTGCGGGACAGAAGACAGACCGTAAAATGTCAGAAGACATCTCTCATGTTTCTCAAATAGACATAGACGGGAAGATAGTAAACAAGTTAAACATTAAACGTCAGCACGAGGGAATTAAAAATGAGGCCTTAAGTGGTGTGCGTAATGTTAACTGGCTAAGGGTTTATGTTCCCTTGGGTAGTAAGCCACTTTCAGCTAGTGGTTTTAGCGAGCCAGATGCTAAATATTTTGAAGAGGCAGAAGATTCTTGGTTAGATAGCGAGTTTTTAGCAGATGAGGATAAGGCTATCTTAGATAAAAAAACAGGCCTTAAGGTTTATCAAGAAAATGGTAAAACTGTTTTTGCCGCTTGGGTGATGACAGATCCAGGGATGAGTGCTGATATTGAGATAAGTTACGAATTGCCTTTTAACTTTTATGATGGTTACCTCGATTTATCTCCAGAGAGCGGAACTAGTCTAAGTGTTTTGCAAAAGCTATTTAAACAAAATAGACCTGATTTCTTAAATTATTCCCTCTTGGTGCAAAAGCAAGCTGGGGCTAAGCCTAGTAAGTTTTCTAGTGTTTTAATTCTAGCCGATGAACTAGACTTAGTTTATCAGCATCCCAAAGGTTTGATTTATAGCTCTGGTTGGAAAATAAAAGATGAATTAAATAGTGATAAATATTATTCTTTGCTACTAAAATAAAAAAAGTATGGGACAAGATAATAAAAAAAACGATAAATTTAAAATGGAAAGTCATGATAGTTCAGGCTTGTCAGCTTTTATAAAAAGACCAGTCCCCTCAGAAACAGAGCTGGAGAATTTTGAAAATGTTTTAGACAAAGAAATAAAACATCAAGAGATAGATGCTAATTTAAATGAAATATACAGTGACAAGAAAGGCAAATTAGTAGATGTAAAAAAAATGAATATAAGAAAAAAAAGTTTGCTAGTGGTGAGGATTTTTAAGAAGTTAACATTTTTAGTTTTACTTAGTTTAACTGCTTATTTTCTTTATGTTTATTTTTTCACGGGCGATGCCAATTTAGAGTCTGTTAATTTTAAAATTGAGGCCCCTTCACAAATTAAGGCTGGGGAAGAATTCTCGTATCTTGTTACCATAAGTAATACTACTAAGTTTGCTATATCTGATTTAAATTTAGAATTAACTTACCCGGAAAATTATATCTTTATATCATCTAAACTGGAATCTAAAGAGTTTAATAATAGTTTTACTTTGAATGATTTAGCCGCGGGAGCTAAACAAGTGCTAGAGATAAGGGGTATGATAATTGATAAAGAGCAGTCGGTTTCAGTGGTTATGGCACATTTAAATTACATCCCTGTAAATTTTTCTAGTCAGTTTAAAAAAGAGAGTTCAGCGGCCACTGTGCTGGCTGGGCTTGGTTTCAAGCTTGATGTTGATTATCCTAGTTTAGTTTTCTTAGGACAAAGTAATGAAATAAGCCTGTCTTTTAGTGATTACGACGAGACTTACTTAGAGGATTTTATAGTTGAGTTTAGCCCTAGTAAAGGGAATGTAATTAGTTTAAGTGAAGCTAAGGACAATAATGCTAATAGTAAAATTAAATCACAAGGCCCCAATTCTTTTGAACTTAACTTAAAAGAACTAGAGGGTAAAAATATTATTTTTAAGTATTTGGCTAAAGAAGAGTCGGGAGTAAACAACAGTCTACCTATGGCATTTAAGAAGCGTCTTGCAAGTGGCGAGTCCTACACCTTTGCTAGTTACGATTTAAAGATAGAGGCAGTTTTAAGTGACTTAAACATCTCTTTGTTTTTAAATGACACTAAGAATAATCAAGCAGTTAGTTTTGGTGACACCTTAAACTATTCTTTAAAGTATAGTAATAAAGGGGACAGTTCTTATAAGGATGCGGTTATTACCTTAGTCTTAAATGGCAAGCTTTATGATTTTAATTCTTTGCAAAGCAGTATTAGTCCCGATATTAGGTCTAATCAAGTAATTTGGGATAAGAAAAAAATTCAGTCTCTAGCTGATATAAAACCAGGTGATGAGGGAGAGATAGATTTTTCTATTAAGCTAAAAAATTATAACGACACCTTTAAGGCAGATGATATGGAGATTTCTGCCTATTGCCAATACGGTGGCGATGGCGCAGAAGCTAGTACAGCTAACAAGAGCAATACCATAACAAGTTTAGTAAATACCAACCTAAGTCTAAAGGAAGAGATTAGATACTTCGATGAAAATAATCTTCCGGTTGGTTCAGGCCCTCTGCCACCAAAAGTAGGGGAGGAGACAAGTTTTAGAGTTTACTGGACTTTAGAAAATAGTCTTCATGAAATTAAAAATACTAAAGTAAGCTTAAGTCTACCAAGCTATCTTAATTATGTAAGCTCTAGTTTTGTAAGTGTGGGTAGTTTATATTATGAAGAGGATACTTCAGAGGTAATTTGGGATCTAGGTAAAATTCCAGTTTCTGTTTCAAATATTGAAGCTTCATTTATTATCTCCTTAACGCCAAGTGAAAATGATTTAAATAAGATTTTAGTTCTTTCACCAGGTGCTAGTGCCACTGCCTTTGACACTTTAACTAAAGAAAATATCACCACTAAGTCAGGCGCAAAAACAACAAAATTAGAAGATGATGATATTGCAGCTTTAAGTAATTCTGGTAGAATAGAAGAATAATTTATGTTTAAACTCTTAGATAGTAAAAAAAGTGGCCTGCGAGTAGGTCAAATAAACTTAAAAAATGGGGAATTACACACCCCACTTTTTATGCCAGATGCAACTCGCGGTTTTGTAAAGCTACTAAGTCCGGAGGAATTGCTTAAAACTGAAACTCAAGCTATAGTTGTTAATACTTTTCATCTATATTTGCAACCGGGCATAGAGCTAATTAAGCAGGCTGGTGGCATTCATGCTTTTTCTGCTTGGAAGGGACCAATATTATCTGATTCAGGCGGGTTTCAAGTTCTTTCTCTTATCCACGGAAACAGCAAGATGGGGAAAATTAGTGATGATAAAGTTACTTTTAAATCACCTTTAGACGGCTCTTGGCACGAGTTTAGCCCAGAGAAATCTATTCAAATACAATTTGATTTAGGGGTAGATATGATGGTTTGTCTTGACGATTGTCCCCCCAATGAGTTCTCTCGACCACAGCTAGAAGAGTCTGTCGCTAGAACCATTGCTTGGGCCAAACGATCTAAATTAGAGTATGAGAAGCAAGTTAAAGCACGTGGCTTAAAAGGTAAAAACAAACCATTGCTATTTGCGGTTATTCAAGGTGGAACAGAGATAGACTTAAGAGAATTTTGTGCTCTTGAGCTTAGAAAAATAGGTTTTGATGGTTATGGTTTTGGGGCTAGGCCCGTAGACGAGGAAGGGAATTTTTTAGAAGAAGTTTTACGTGAGTGCGCTAAATTTATACCCGAAGATGCTCTTAGGTTTGCCCTTGGGGTGGGGACACCGCAAGATATCTCTCGTTGCATGGCTTTGGGTTGGGACATGTTTGACTGTGTCATTCCCACCAGGGAGGGGCGACATGGTAAGCTATATTTATCTTCAGGCAAGTACGATTATAAAAATATAAATATTTCCAATACCCAGTTTAAAAATGATCATAGAAAGATAAATAAAAATAGTAATTTTTCTGATTTAAAAAATAGCTCATTTTCTTACTTACACCATTTATTTAAATCAAATGATGGTTTAGGGTCTAGGTTAGCGAGTCTGTTAAACCTCGAGTTTTATCAGAAATATATAGAATTAATTAAAATTAAATTAAATAAATAAGATGCGAACAAAAATTATTATAACCGTTGGTCCCAAGAGCGAAGACAGTGAAACTTTAGTCCCGCTTTTAAAAGCAGGAGCCGATATTGTTAGGCTTAATTTTTCTCATGCTAGTGAGAGTCAGTATAAAAAAGTGAGAAAGATTGTAACAAAATACAATGAAGAGAACAAGACTAAAATAGCAATGTTGCTTGATTTACAAGGGCCAAGGATAAGGGTAGGCACTATGCCTAAGGAAGGTATAATTATGGATGTAGGCGAGGTTTACGACTTTTCTTATTCAAAAAAACCCTATATTCAAGGAGGAACAATACCGATAGACAATGAAGATCTTTCAGAGGATATGAAAAAGGGACACCCTTTATTCCTTTGTAATGGTGAAATAGGCTTAGAGGTGATTTCAGTGAAAGGAAAAATAATTACTGGACGCGTTGTTCGTGGCGGTGTATTAACTTCAAATAAGGCGATAAATGTGCCCAATACAAATATGCGCAAAGGAGGCTTAACAGCTAAAGATTTAAAAGATTTAAAATTTGGCTTGAAAGTAGGTATGGAGTATGTCGGACTATCCTTTGTTCAAACTGAAGCTGATATAATAAAATTAAAGAAAGAATTGGGAAAAAATTCAAATGTAAAAATGATAGCCAAGATAGAGCGAGGCATAGCCTTAAAAAATATCGATAGAATAATTTTTGCCTCTGATTTTATTATGATAGCCCGAGGTGATCTAGGTATAGAAATACCAGTAGAAGACCTTCCTTTAGTGCAAAAGAATTTAATTCGTCATTCACACTGGCACTCCACCCCAACTATTATTGCTACTCAAGTCATGACCTCTATGATACAAAGTCCAGTTCCAACTAGAGCTGAGGTAAGTGATATTGCCAATGCTGTGCTAGATGGGGCAGATGCAATTATGTTATCAGACGAGACTTCAGTAGGTAATAATGCTTTAGCCGCAGTCAAGATGTTAAATAAAGTTATACTTAGAACGGAAGGTTATATAGGGAAAAAATATATTAATTTTTAAATAAAGACTTTATGATTATTAAAAATATTAAGGCTTTGGAAGTCTTAGATTCTCGCGGAAATCCAACTATACTAGCCAGAGTCCATTTAGAAAATGGCCTATCTGCCACAGCAATGGTTCCAAGCGGCGCTTCAACCGGTTCTTATGAAGCTTTGGAGCTAAGAGATAAGGATCCTAAGCGTTACTTTGGAAAAGGAGTTTTGCAAGCTATAAAAAATATAGAAGAAATAATTTCGCCAGCTTTGGCGGGGCACAAGGTAGATGAACAAGTCAAAATTGATAATCTTTTAATCACCCTTGATGGCACGGAAGATAAGTCAAATTTAGGAGCTAATGCTATTTTAGCAGTTTCTCTAGCTGTGTCACGGGCGGCTGCAGCTAGTTTAAATATGCCTTTATACGCCTACTTAAGTCGTTTTAATCCTGACTTTAAAGGAGAGTATATTTTACCTCGTCCAATGATGAATGTTTTAAATGGTGGTAGTCATGCTAACTTTTCTTGTGACATCCAGGAGTATATGATAATACCATTTAAAGCTAAGAGTATTTCCCAGTCTATTTGTATGGGGGCAGAAGTCTATGCTGCTTTAAAGCAAATCTTGAAAGATAAAAATTATAGTATTTTAGTTGGTGATGAGGGTGGTTTTGCTCCAGCAGTAGCAGACAATGAAGAGCCCTTTAAACTTTTGGAGGAGGCGGTGACAAAGGCAGGCTACGTGCCAGGCGAGGATTTCGTTTTTGCTATAGATGCAGCTGCTTCGGAATTCTTTAGAGAGGGAAGCTATGAGCTTAAAAAAGAAAAAAAGACATTGTCTAGTTTGGAGCTAAGCAGTTTTTATGAAAATTTAATAGAAAAGTACCCCATAGTCTCTCTAGAAGACACTTTCAATGAGGATGATTGGCAATCTTTTTCAGTTTTTACTAAAAAATATCCCCACTTACAAATTATGGGCGATGATCTCTATGTTACCTCGCTTAAACGTTTGAAAAAAGGGATAGAAGACGCTGCTACTAATTCGATTTTAGTTAAATTAAATCAAATAGGCACACTCTCAGAAACTATAGCAGTAATAAATTTAGCGCATGAAAATGGAATGACGACAGTAATATCTCACCGCAGTGGTGAAACTGAGGACAGTTATATTGCTGACTTAGCTGTAGCTATGTCTGCTGGTCAAATTAAAACGGGCTCTTTGGCCCGTTCAGAAAGATTGGCAAAGTACAATCGTCTCATAGAGATTGAAAGCGAGCTAGCTAAAAGCGCTAGCTTAAAAGCTTGGCCCTTTAATTTTAAACAAAAAAAATAAAAAAGAATTTAATATATGATGCAATTCCTTTTCTTCGGTGTTTCTATACTTGTTTTAGCTTTCGGACATTACTTTGGCTGGTTAGTTTTAAGCAAGAGTCTCTTTAGTGGCGATTTACTTAATTCCATAAGTTTATTTGTTTTTATTTTCTTTTTTTGCTCAATGCTCCTTTCTTCATATTTAATCCATGAAAAAGACACTAAAGCAAAAAGAATATATTATTTAGTTTCTAGTATCTGGGGTGGAGTTTTGATAAATTTTATTATTTCTTTTGTTTTCATATTTTTTCTGAGTCTCTTGTTGCCGGGAATTTTTGCTGGCAATGGTTTTTTTGTAAGCTTGGTCCTCTTCTTTACTCTTGCTATAAGTGTCTATGGCGTATATAATGCCTTTTCCCCTAAGCTTGTAAATTACGAACTTGAAATAGAGGATTTGCCAGAATACTGGGAAGGGAAAACTGTGGTCCAGATTTCAGATGTTCATTTAGGTCCGATATATAGGCAGAAGAATTTTTCCCGGGCCATTGATAGAATAAATGCCTTAAAGCCAGAAGCGGTCTTTATCACTGGCGATCTATTCGATGGTATGGACAGTGATTTTGATTGGTTGCAAGAACCATTAGTTAAGCTTAAGGCTAAACAAGGCGTTTACTATTCTTTTGGTAACCATGACCTTTATCTTGGTTTTAGTCGAGTAAAGCAATTGCTAGCAAAGACTGATATAAATATTTTGGATAACAAAATGGTGGTAGTTGAGGGCTTACAGTTTATAGGGATAAATTATTCCTTTAATAGAGGTTTTAACCTCTATCAAGCAATACTAGATCAGGTAAACTATGACAAAGCTAAGGCTAGTATCTTGCTCTACCACGAGCCTAAAAATATTCAATTTGCCAAAGATGCGGGAATAGACTTACAGCTTTCCGGACACACTCATAATGGACAAATATTTCCTTTTAATTTAATCGCTCGTTTAGCTTATAAGGGCTATGGACAAGGCTTGTTTAAACAAGGCAACTTTAATCTAATAGTTAACAGTGGTCTTGGTACTTGGGGCCCACCTATGCGCACAGTTGGTCGGAGTGAGATATCGCAAATTAAGCTAAGGGCTATCAAATAATTAAAAAAAAGATTAATAATATTTTTTTATATGAATTTAAATAATTTATCCACTGTTTTGCAATCTGAGCCTAAATATCGCTACATGCAAGTTAATAAATTTGTTTATAGCGACTTTATATCAAACTGGAATGAGGCTTCAAGTCTTAGTAAAGATTTACGAAAAAAATTAGAAGAGCATTGTCCTTTAGAAATTGAAGCTGAGATTGTGCCCAGTGATGATAGTGATAGCAAAAAAGCTTTAATTACACTTGCAGACGGGGAAAAAGTTGAAACTGTTTTAATATCACAAACTAGCTCCAAAGGAGATAAATCAGAAAAGCGCTATACTGTTTGTGTTTCCTCTCAAGTCGGCTGTCCTCTAGCTTGCACTTTCTGTGCTACTGGTAAAGCTGGTTTTAGCCGAAACTTATCTTCCGCTGAGATTGTGGAGCAAGTTGTCCATTGGGGAAGATATTTAAAAGAAAATGGAAAAATAGATAATATCGTCTTTATGGGAATGGGTGAACCTTTCTTAAATTACGAAGAATTTATTAAAGCTGCTAAATTTATAAATAATCCTGAGACTTTAAATATAGGGGCGCGTCGCTTGTCAGTATCAACAGCTGGGATAGTTCCTGGTATTAAGCGTTTAAGTGGTGAAAAAATGCAAATAAATCTAGCCATATCTTTACATGCAGCAAGTGACACTATAAGAGAAAGGTTGATGCCTCATGCCGCTAAATATAAAATAGATGATATTTTAAAAAATGTAGATGCTTATATAAACAGAACTGGTCGAAGAGTTATGTTTGAGTATTTGATGTTAAGGGGGGTAAATGATAGTCCAAGTGATGCTAAAAATCTAGCTAAGCTACTTCGTCGTCCTCTATATTTCTTAAACCTTATCCCTTATAACGACACTGGTGTCTATCAAGCCTCTAGTAAAGAGACTATGGAAAACTTTCAAAAAATATTAGAAAGTGCGGGAGTCACAACCACTCTACGTCATTCACATGGCTCAGATATTAATGCTGCCTGCGGACAGTTGAGTCATAAAAAGAAGGCCGATGATAAAAATAATTAAAATAAACCAAGAGGATTTAGAGGTAGAGTTTAAAACTCCAGCTCGTAGCCGAAATCTTAAAATTTTAGTATATAAAAGTGGTCGAGTAGTTTTAACGCGCCCTAAATATGTCTCTCTTAAACAAGCAGAGAGGTATTTAGATACTAAGCTCCAGTGGCTAGAAAAAACATTATCTAGTTTTAATATAAAATTACCACTAGATTTAAATAAAGACTTAGGCTTAGAAAAAGAGCATTATAAAAACTATAAAGAAAGGGCAAGAGTGATGATAGAGAAAAGAACAGCTGAGATAAATCTTCATTATGGCTTTAAGTATAAGAAAATAAGCATACGTAATCAAAGGACACGCTGGGGCTCTTGCTCTAAAGCTGGTAATTTGAATTTCAATTATCGCTTATTTTTTTTATCCAATGAGGAGATGGACTATGTTATCGCTCATGAACTCTGTCATTTAAAAGAGTTTAATCATTCATCTAAGTTTTGGAAATTAGTTGAAGAGTTTTGTCCCAATTATAAAGCAATTAGACGAAAAATTAAAAAATTACCTGATTTTGTATAAAACTTCATTTGTTGATTAATTTTTTATGCTATAATGCATAGTATACTAATTAAATAAATAAAAATATATGTTTACTTTAGAAAAATTACCCTATGAAATGAGCGCTTTAGCGCCCTATATGTCAGAGGAAACCTTAAAATTTCACCACGGAAAGCATCATCAGGGCTACGTCGATAATCTTAATAAGTTTATAAGTGGCACTGAGTTTGAGGGTCAAGACTTGGAAGTTATTGTTAAAAATACCTATAATAAGCCAGAGTATCAAAAGATTTTTAATAATGCGGCTCAAAACTATAATCATCAAATATTTTGGAATAATATGAGCCCAGATGAGGGTGATAGACTTATAAGCGAAAGACTAGAAGAAATGATAAATCGTGATTTTGGATCTTTGGATAATTTCTATACAAAATTTAAGGAGGAAGCTTTAGCTCAGTTTGGTAGTGGTTGGGCTTGGTTGGTTTTAGGAGAAGATGGACTCTCTGTTATGCGCACTGCAAATGCAGAAAATCCCTTGCCACATAATTTAAAACCCTTACTTGCTCTAGATGTTTGGGAGCATTCATATTACTTAGATTATCAAAACAGAAGAGCTGACTTTGTCGACGCTTTCTTAAAAAACCTAGTTAATTGGAAGTTTGCCGATTCTAGACTATAAAAACTATGACTAAAAAAAAATACACAACCCCCTATTCGGAGGTAAAGCTTAGTGTGGAGAGGCCATATACCGAAATACTTCTTATCCGTCACTGTCATCCAGATTATTCATTAGAAAAAAAGTTAGGTGATAGAGACATGCCTTTATCTAAACACGGTGTTAGACAAAGAGGCTATCTTACCGAAAAATTATTGAAATCAAAAATAGATGTAATATACTCCTCTGAGCTAAAAAGAGCGAGACAGACTGCCACTAGTTATGTCAATAAGACAAAAAAAGAACTAATTATCAACCCCCGTTTAAATGAGTTTCACTGGGAGCATTGGCATAACATGAAGTACTTTAATATGTCGGAAAAGGGTAGGGTGAAGCGCTTGGCAATGTATGAAGAGTTAGATGCTGATTTAGATAAAATGCAAGACGAGGCTAGACGAGCCTTGGCGGAAATATACCGCAATAATAAGGGTAAAAAAGTAGCCCTCTTTGGTCATGGTAATTTTATTAAAGCACTTATCACTGGAATTTTAAACGCTGATATTATTGGCTTTTTAGCTATGGAAATATTTCAGTCCTCAATTTCAAAGATTATTATAGATAAAAACGCTCATATAAAAATAGTTTATACAAATAATGTGGATCACCTGCCACACCCTCCTAAAAAAGATATGTTTATCACTCTCAGTCAATATGAGGATAAGTAAAGTAAGTAAAAAACTTTCTTTTCTATTATTACTTGTCTTTTGTAGTTTAACGCTCTATATCCCTCAAGCTAAAGCGGCAAGTTTGTCAGGACGTATTCTACTTCAAGTAGAGAGTCATGGCGAGGCTTGGTATGTTAATCCCCAAGATGGCAATAGGTACTACCTAGGTCGCCCTCATGACGCCTTTGCTTTGATGCGAGTCATGGGCTTAGGGGCGAGTAATAAAGATATTAAGGGATTTCTAATATCAGGTGCACCAAGACGTCTAGCGGGACGTATATTGCTCCAAGTTGAAGACAAAGGACAGTCTTATTACGTAAATCCTTTAAATCTCAAGTTATACTATTTGGGTAGACCAAATGATGCCTTTAGTCTAATGAGAAATTTAGGTCTAGGGATTAGTAATAAAGACATTGCTAGTATTAAGCTGGGAAATTTAAACATTCCTGCTAATAATGATAGTAGGCCTAAGACCAGTGATTTACTTAAAAAAAATTACATCTTTAAATATAAAAATAAAGATGAGGCACTTAGCTTAAATCTATCGTCTAGTATTTTTGATTCTTATAAAAGTAGCCCTAAGGTTTTTAGATATCAAGTTGACTCAGCTCCCGAAGATATTCAGGGCGAATTTTATAAATTATTTTTAGAAACTAAGGCCTCAGATAATAGCATAGAGCAAATAGTTTCAAGCTTAAGGCATATCGCAGCTGCTAATAATTTGTCAGATGATGAGTTAGCGGAGCTGGCCCTATCTTTTGTTCAATATATTCCCTATGACACAGCTAAGGCTAGTCAGCTTGAACCAGAGCCATACTACCCCTATGAAACCCTTTATCTAAACCGTGGAGTTTGCTCTGACAAGACTTTTTTAGCCTACCAAATATTACAAAAATTAGGCTACGGAGTGGCTATAATAGATATGCCTGATATTAACCACAGTGCAATTGGTATTGCTTGTGAGAAAAAGTATTCTTTAGAGAATTCAGGCTATTGCTATGGCGAAACTACTAACTATTTTCCTATCTCTGTAATTCCAAAAAACATAGCCTCTGGTCAGGCAGAAAATATGAGTAATGATTTTTCTAATCTATTTTCTAGCGAAGGTTTGGGAAAGGTAGAGATAAGGAATAAGATTTTTGGTCGACAGTATTTAGGAGCTAAATCTGTATTTGAGACTGGAGCAGAGCTAAATACAAGGTATCTAGACCTTATAAGCTCTAAACCAGAAGCAAGTGCCACTTATCGTGATTTTGTAGACTATAATAAAAAAGTAGATATATTTAATAAGCTCTTAAGCGCTTTTTACCAAAAATAAGATGTTAGATATTAGTATTTTAGCCCTCGGAAAGATGAGTGACTCATTTCTTAAACAGGGAATAGAGACTTACCTTAAAAGACTTAAACCCTACGCAAAAATTGAAATTATAGAGCTCAGAGCAGAGCCTTTTAAAAAACATAGTCAAAAACAAGCCAAACAAAAAGAGGCTGAGCGTGTAGAAAAATATTTAGATAAAAAACTAGCTCAAGTCTTTTTGTTAGAAGAAAAAGGAGAGCTCTTAGACTCTGTTTCCTTTTCTAAGAAATTGCACAAACTAGATAATGACAAAATTATTTTAGTTTTAGGAGGCTCACTGGGGTTTAGTGAGGATTTAAGCAGAAAGTATAAAGGACTCTCTCTTTCTCCTCTCACCTTCACCCATGAAATAGCTAGATTAATTTTAGTAGAGCAAATATATCGAGCGGTAAGTATAGAAAAAGGCAAAGATTATCACTACTAAGTAATGAAAAAAGAAGAACAGCTAATAGAAGAATTAAGAGCTTTAAAAAATATGGATAAGGCTAAAGCCTTGCAAGGCTTTTTTAAAACCGCTAAAGGTGATTATGGTGAAGGCGATGTATTTTGGGGTATCAGTGTGCCTTTGCAAAGAAAACTAATCTCAAATTATTTAGATATTAGTCTAAGCTCAATTCTAAAATTACTTAAAAATGAAGTTCACGAGCTTCGTTTTTCCGCCGCCCTTATATTACTTAATAAATATCAAAGCACTGTAGACTTGGCCACTAAGGAGAGAATAGCTAAATTTTATTTAAAAAATCTTCATTTATTTAATAATTGGGATTTAATAGATCTTAGTGCTCATAGAATACTGGGTGATTATTTATTAAAGCATCAAGAGAAAGAAGCTTTAGATATTTTACTTAATCTAGCCTCCTCTACTAATCTCTGGCGCAGGCGAGCGGCTCTAGTTGCTAGCTTTTCTTTTATAAAAGTAGGTAGAAAAGAAGAAGTATTAAGGGTTGTTAATTTTTTACAATCTGACCCTCATGATTTAATAGCCAAAGCTAGTGGCTGGATGTTAAGAGAGGTGGGTAAGAATATAGGGGAAGATATTTTGTGTGAGTATTTAGATAAAAATTATCATAAAATGTCTCGAGTGAGCCTGCGTTACGCTATTGAAAGATTAGAGGAGGAAAAGAGGCAGTCATACTTGAAACGCGTTTAGTTTCTTCTATATTTAAGGCATTTTTCTTAAATAAATTAACTTATATTTACCATATAAAGTTGCTTTTTTCTTAATTTTATAGTAATATTTTAGCGTTATTAGGGCGAGTGGGCGATCACTCTTTTTAATTTATATTATTAAGAGAGGAAAGTCCGGACTTCAATGATGGTAGTGGGTAACACCCACCGAAGCACTAGAAATAGTGTTTTAGGGAAAGTGCCACAGAGACTATACT
>CAYIZC010000010.1:0-14647 GCA_964367805.1 uncultured Gammaproteobacteria bacterium | reverse complement strand
CTGTTAGTCCTACCCCGGCTAAAGTTATTGCCGCTCTTAAGAAAGGAAAGATTAACTTTAAAAATGATGAAAATAGCAACCTTCACTCTATCATTGGTAAAATGAGTTTTAGTGATGATAAATTAATTGCTAACTACAAAGCTTTTATTGATAATTTAATAAAACTTAAACCGAGCTCAGCTAAAGGTGTTTTTATTAAAAACATCTCCATCTCATCTTCTATGAGCCCGGGTGTAAAAGTAAGTTTATAATAATTAGTAGAACAAAATAATGGATTTAAAGAAGAGCAAGCTTAAGGCTTGTTCTTCTTTTTAAAACACATAGCTCATTTGGGAAAGAAAAAAAGCGTTCTTTATTTTTAGAACGCTTTTTGATTTTAAAATATTTTATTTCTACATAACTTCACTGGCAAAGGCAGCCAGTTTAGATCTTACAGTTTCTGTAAGCTCAGTAACTCCTACCATGCGACTCTTTGCCCCTGTGCCGCTGATTCTTTCTATGGCATAGGTAAGACCAGAAGTTCTCTTTGAAAGGAAGGCTACGTCAATTTGACTTAAGTCTCCACAAAAGACTAACTTACTTCCCTTTCCAGCCCTTGTGATGATAGTCTTCATCTCGTGTTGAGACAAATTCTGGGCCTCATCTATAATGATGAAGGCATCAGGAATGGACTGTCCCCTAATAAAACCCAAAGGTTGGCAGGTAAAGCCATACTTTTCCCAGAGATTAACAAATGTTTTTGGCTCTGGTTCATCTTTGACACTCTTAGACTTACTCGCCTTAGTCTTCTTAGGCAGCTCCTGGGGCTTGCTTTTATTCATCCCATTTATGCTCTCTAAAAAACTAAGATTTTGATTAAATGGCTGAAGCCAAGGAGCAATTTTATCTTTCATATCCCCGGGCAAAAATCCCATCTTATCATTATTACTAAGAGGGGTCATCGGATTGGTAATAAGAAGTTGCTTAAAATCATTCCTTTGCTGCATCGCAGCAGCAATAGCGATTAAGGTTTTACCAGTTCCAGCGGGACCACTTAAAAATACACATTGTACTCCGGGGTCAAGTAATTGATAAAAAGCAAGCAGTTGTCCATAATTAGTTTTCCCATTGTGATGAGCTTTAAGACCAAATAACTCTAAATCCCTAGGAATAACTTCTAGTTTCTGATCTTTCCTTACCGCTAGAACCTCATTCTCACTACCCTTACCCTCATTTTGTGATGTAAGTTTTACAACTATACCACCATTTTGCTGAATAACTCCAAACTTCGCTCTACTGTACTGGGTTTGGAAATTAACATTTGAGAGTGTTTTTCTGACTAACTTATGAGACTTTTTGATCTCAATTTGATTAGCTTGATAGCTCTCTATTGACACCCTCTCGATGTCTTTAAATAGACCGCGAGCCATACTGCGCATGTTGATGTCATTGGATATCAACTTATACTTTTGATAGTCGCCATAGACATCGGGGTTGTTTAATACGTATCTAAACGTAGCAATAATTTGCACATCTGGCACACTTTCTTTTAAAGAAAGGGGCATACCCTCAAAATCCATACTGTAATCGATAATAAAGTTCTTGTCTTTACTGTCTAACAGTTCATCTATTTCTCTTGCTACCCTTCTCGCTTCTGCGCCGATGTTGTCTCTAGTTTTAAGCTCATCGATCTCTACTAATACGGTACCGGGTAATACAACTAAATTAATCCTATTGATTAATTTTTTAATAACATCCTTATCATCTAATAAGATGTTGGTGTCAGGCACAATCACGTTTCCTTTTTTTTCTTCCATTTCTCCTGGGTTTTTTGGTTAATACTATTGTTAAAGTGCTTAAATTATCTATATAAAAAATAATTTCTATTTTAGGGCCTAGACCACTACTAGCTTTGTTTTTTTGCAAGCACCTTCTTCTTTGCTTTAGGGCCTGTCTTTAGGGTCTTTATCTTTGTTTTATTCTTAACTACCACTGCTTTCTTCTTTTTTGGAGCCTCAGTTTCCAGTCTAGTCTCATAGTCTAAAATAGCCTTGTGCAGGCCTTCTATTGCCATAACTGAACAATGTATCTTTTGTTGTGGTAAACCTCCTAGCTCATCTACTATCTGCTTCCAAGCATAGTTCTTAGCGTCAGCGATAGTCATTCCCTTTACCTTTTCTGTTAACACTGAAGCGGTCGCGATATTTGAAGCACAACCAAAGGAGAGAAACTTTACATCCTTTATCTTCCCTTTTTCTACCTTAATAAAGAAATCTAATTGATCACCGCAAACCATATTACCTATCTTGCCGTAACCATCTGCTTTAGCTATCTTGCCAATATTTTTTGGCTTCAAAAAATTGTCTAATGTTTTTTTAGTATAATTAAGTGACATATATGTAAATTTTCTAATTATTTGTAATTTTAGCTTACCCTATATTCTAGGTAATTTTTAGCTTTTAGTCAATAGTCTAACCTATAGTATTTCTAAGAATAACTTGAAACTCTTCTATTTTAGTTATTTAATCGGTGAAAACTCTCGCAAACGAGCAACTGTCTGCTTAAGTGATTTTATCGTATAATCTATCTCTGCTTTAGTGTTATATCTACCTAAAGAAAAACGAATATTGCTATTTAAGTAATGATCGCTGAGCCCTATTGCCTTTAGGACATAAGATGATCTAAGATCTGAGGCAGAGCAAGCCGAACCAGTTGAAACAAGTATTCCTTTTTCAGATAAATCTATTAGTATTGCCTCACCCTCTATATTACGAAATAATATATTTAAGTTAGCCGGGACACGAGTACTTATACTAGCATTAAGATGAGCCTCAGGTATTTCTTTCTTTAATTTTTTAAGAAAATAATCCCTTAAGTCTGTAATTTTCTTAAGATACTTATCTCGCTCTTGATAGGCAAGGGACAGTGCCTCACTTAAGCCAACTATACCAGCTAAATTATAAGTACCAGAGCGAATATTTTTTTCCTGTCCTCCGCCAACTACTAAGGGTCGAATCTTGATCTCAGGATCTATATAGGCTAAACCTACGCCCTTAGGACCATAGAATTTATGAGCGGAGAGACTTAAACAATCTAGGCCCATTTTTTTAATATCTATGTTTAAATAAGGAACAGCTTGAACAGCATCAGCGTGGAAATAACTGCCATGCTGGTGGGCAATTTTAGCTAATTGCTTAGTTTTTTGTATACTACCTATTTCATTATTTACCATCATAACAGACACTAAAACAACATCATCTCCTATTTTTTCTTCTAAACTCTTAGGATTAACTATGCCGTTTTTATCGACTGGTAGTAAGTCGAGCTTAAAACCCTCGCGCTCCAATCTCTTAGCAGCCTCAAGTACCGAAGGATGCTCTATAGCTGAAATTATTATTCTATTTCTTGTTTCAGTTCTATTTCTCATCGCCACACCAGAGATAATTAAATTATTTGCTTCACTAGCACTAGCGCTAAAAATTATCCCCTCCTTATCGCCACCTAGTATTTTAGCGACATTTTCTCTTTCTCTTTCCAAGCTTAAATAAGCTTCTTGCCCGAGACTATGAATTGAAGAGGGATTGCCATAAGAAATATTAAAGTAAGGCAACATTTTTTTAAGCACCCTATCATCTAAACGAGTGGTGGCGGCATTATCCAAATAGACTTGCATTTATTTAACTAATTTTATTGAATTAACAACAATTGGTTCGAGAGGTAAATCGCGTGGCCCTGTTTTGCTATTTTCAATTTGACTTACAACATCCATCCCCTCAACTACTTGCCCAAAATTGGTATGAACACCGTCTAAATGTGGGGTGGCAGAGGTAGTTACAATGAAAAATTGAGAACCATTGGTATTTGCTCCTGAGTTAGCCATAGCTAAACTCCCAGTCACTAATTTTTTATTATTAAATTCATCGGCAAATTTATAAGCAGGTGATCCGGTGCCATAAGTGGCGCTATTATCAGTCTTAGTATTGGGGTCACCGCCTTGTATCATGAAGTCTTTGATAACACGATGAAACTTTGTATTATCATAGAAGCCTTCAGAGGCAAGATTCATAAAATTATTTACTGTCTTCGGAGACTCATCGGCATAAAACTCAAAAGTGATACTACCTAAATTAGTATTCATTATTGCCTTTGAGTACTCAGCTGCTAAATCTTTTTGTCCGTCTAATGTTCTCATATTATTATTTTGATTACTTGAATTATTATTTTGCTTACTTAAATTATTATCTATACTATTATTAATTTTATTATTATTTTGACTATAGTCTTTGCTAGTTTCTTTTTCTAAGCTACAAGCGGAAAGACCAATTGCTAAAACTCCTAAAAATATATATAAACTTAGTTTTTTTATCATATTATCTTAAATATTAATTTATTAATTAAACTTTAAATTGCTTTTTAATATTTTTATCCTCCTCTTCCCTTTTCTCATAAATCAATTCTTGGGCCTTTAAGCGAAGTTGGGACAGATCATCATTTGAAAGCTCTCCTGCTCTTTGTATGAGTAGTTCTTTCTTATTTATTTCTGGATTTTCAATCACTTCACTGAGCAAGACTTCCAAAATTGCTCCTATTTTAGGGCTAGGATCTAATTTTAGCTCAGAGATTAGGTCATTGCCATCTATTTCTAACATTTTAACAGAAACTGGGTCATTTTGCACTTTTTCCATCATGTATTGCAAGTGTCTTAGCTTATAGGGCATTGCCTTAGGTGTTCCAGAACCTAGCCTATCAGCTACACGAAGATCAATTAGGTCACTTAGGTTGTCTTTGCCTACCTTAGCAATTAGGCGCCTCACAGAGGCTGCTGTTACCTCACCAACATTATAATAGAACATGTGATTCTTAATCAAATTTACCACTCTTTCCCTGTCTTCGTTGCTAAATTTAAGGCGTGTCATTATTTTATCAACCATCTTAGCACCGTGGTACTCGTGGTTATAGAAAGTAGCAATGTTATTGATTATTTTTCTAGTCTTAGGCTTAGCCACGTCGTGTAAAAGAGCCGCTAATCTAACTTGCCAGTCTGAATTAGGGCAATACTTAAGGGCTAAGAGATTATGCTTATAGACTGGATAAATATGATGTCTATCTTGTTTTACATTTAAACCCAGCTCTAATTCTGGCAAAATATACTGCAGAAGCTTACACTCACGCAGTAATTCTATACCTAAAGCGGGATCATCTGATGAAAGTATTTTAATTAGCTCGTCTCTGACTCTTTCTTTGGAGACAAATTTAATACTACCGGCCATTTTAACTATTCCTCTTTGTGTTTTAGGCTCTAAACTAAAGCCTAGCTGAGCGCAAAAGCGAACCGCCCGAAGCATACGCAAAGCATCTTCTTTAAATCTATCAACGGGCTCGCCTATAGCTCTAATTATTTTAAGTTTGATATCTTTTTGGCCCTTATAAAGGTCAACTATTTCGCTTTCGTTTTCTGGGTCAAGAGCCATGGCGTTAATGGTAAAGTCACGACGAGACAGATCTTTTAAAATTGAGGTCTCAAAAACCACCTCATCTGGGTGCCTATTATCAGAATAATTAGCCTCGCTGCGATAGGTAGTTATCTCTAGTATGGTAAAAGGTTTTGCCTTTGGCTCCGCCTTATCTCTAATAGGCAGAAGAATGGTGCCAAAAGTATTTTTATACTTTGCTTCTGGAAATATTTTAAGGAGCTCATCGGGCTTTGCATTGGTGGTAATATCCCAATCTTTTGGCTCTTTTCCCATTAAAAAATCACGGACTGAGCCGCCCACTATATAACTTTCAAAATTATTCTTTTTTATAGCCTTAGTTGTTTCTAAGACATATTTAGGTATAGTCATTATGGGTATTATATTTAAACTGCTTTTCAGATAAAAAAGACTATTTATTCTCTTTTTAGAATCATAAATCTAAATGCTCTTAGGGTCAAGAACAAATAATCTTTTAATTGTTTTAATTTTTTACTTCCTTAGCCTTAAACTCCACTAAACTCTTATAAATTTTATAGGAGTAAATAGTAAAGGCTGGAGCAACTGCCAGGCTTAAAAGCTGAGTTAAAACAGTCCAAAAATTAAACAAAGCACTGCCTTTCTCTAGTGCTATTTGTGGCAAGCTAATTATCATTGCAAAAGAAAAGGCAATTAAAGCGACAAACATCATTCTTCCAAAAACAGGCCAAAAATAACCATCAACTAGCTCCCTACTTCGGCGCAAGGCTTGTATTCCTTTTTTATCTTCACAAAAGAAAACATAAATAGCGAAGCCGTAGATAACACTAATTATTATTCCGGGAATAATAAAGGCGAAAGTACCAGCTATAAGCAGCAAGGATAAAAGCATGTCAAGCCAAAAATAGGGCCAAAATAATTTAGCAGAAGATTTAAATAGTTTTGCCACATCGCCCTTGTAATCACTTTTTATAAATAAAAAAGTAGTCATCTGGGCTCGCATGAAATAATACAAAATAATTAGATAAGAAAAAATACCAAGAGCTAGGTAGGCCCAGTTTATAAGTAAATTGTTAGGGTCTATTTTATCTTGAAAAAAATAAAGAAAAAGTAGGGCCAGTATGGCAAATAAAGACTTCTTCAAGGCCTGAAAATATATCAGCAAAAATGTTTTAATATTTTTCCACCAAGGAGAAACAGAGCTTTCAAAAAGTTCTATTGGATCTCTTAGTTTTTGTCTTTTAATTTCCTTGTTCATTTTTTCCATATGATAAAAATTAATATTATAGTATCGGCTAAGGTTTAAGTTATTTTGCTGTCCAGCCACCATCTACGTGGAGCACGGTGCCGGTTACATAAATCGACTCATCGCTAGCTAAATATAAGGCAGCGGCAGCAATGTCAGAAACTGAACCTATGTAGCCCAATGGAGTGCTCTTTAGGGCCACTTTATTTAAAGCTTTGTCCTTTAAAGGCACCTCTGTCATTTTTGTTTTAATAAAGCCAGGAGCAATAGCATTAACCCTTATCCCGTAAGGAGCTAGATCAAGAGCAGCTGCTCTGCTAAGTTGTACCACCCCTCCTTTAGAACTACAATAAGAGATGGCCTGCTCCATGCCAACACTACCTAAAATAGAACTCATATTAATAATAGAGCCTTTTATCTTTCTCTCTTTCATAAGTCTAGCTGCTAGTTGCACACCATGGAATACACCAAATAAATTAACTCCTAAAGTTTTTTTAAAGTCCTCTGGACTTGCCTCTAAAATACCCCCTAAACCACCTATTCCAGCATTATTTATCATTATATCAAGCTTACCAAAGTTTTCTATAGCAGCTTTAGTTAGCTTTTCTATATCTGCGCGTTTAGAGACATCAGCCTTAAGGTATAGTGACCTTCCTTTTTCTAAGTTAATTCCTTTAGGCTTGGCTACAATATCGGCATAGATTACCTTTGCCCCTTCTTTCAAAAAAAGATCGGCAATGGCTCTTCCTATACCAGAGGCTGCACCGGTTACAACAGCTATCTTGTTTTCTAATCTCATAATTTCTATACTTAATAATTAAGACTACTTAAAGGTTTCTTATTTTATATGCTTAGTTAGATATATTGCTAACTCAACTAGGCGTGAAGAATAGCCCCACTCATTGTCATACCAGGAGATAACTTTTAACATATCTCCGTCTATTAACTTGGTGCTAGCTAAGTCAATTATAGTACTATTGGTATTTCCTATTATATCGCTGGAGACGATCTCTTCATCTGAAACCGCTAAAATTCCCTTTAAATTTCCTAAAGACGCCTTGGTAAATAAATTAGAAACTGCCTCTACTGTAGTTTTTTTCTTGAGTAAATAAACACTATCACATAATGAGCCAACTACAGTGGGAACGCGGACAGCTAAGCCATCAAAGCTATTTTTTAATGACGGAATCACTTCAGTGGTGGCTTTAGCAGCTCCGGTTGTAGTCGGTACAATATTTAAAGCCGCTGCCCTACCCCTTCTTTTATCCTTATTAGGTCCATCGATAAGATTTTGTCCAGCTGTATAGGAATGGATGGTTGTCATCAAAGCTTTCTTTATTCCAAATTTCTTACGTAAAAGCTCTGTAGCTGGCGCTAAACAGTTGGTAGTACAAGAAGCACAAGAAATAATATCATCTGACTTATTTATCTTCTTTTCATTTACACCAAGGACAGCCATTTTAACACCAGGGCCTTTAGCCGGAGCTGAGAGCACTACTTTCTTAGCACCAGCTTCTAGATGCGCACTCAAAGAAGCCTTGTCACGAAAGACTCCGGTGCACTCTAAAACAACATCTACTTTTAATTTCTGCCAAGGCAATTCTTTAGGTTCACGAATAGCAAAAACTGCTACTTTTTTTCGATTAACTTTAATTCCTCCACTTACCATCTCTACTTTTTGGGAAAATTGACCATAGGCAGTGTCGTGTTTCAGTAAATAAACTAAATCATCGATATTGGCTAAATCATTTACAGCAACCACATTTAAATTAGGATAACTTTCACTTATAATTTTAAAAGCACTGCGGCCAATACGGCCAAATCCATTGATAGCAATATTAATCTTTTTCATAAAATAAAATTAATTATAATTTAACTTATTACTACATTATAGCACAGCTAAGATATTAATTAAAAATAAAAAAACTATCATTTAAAAGATAGTTTTTTTATTAAGCCTATACTTAATCTGTTTTTTTATTCTTATTGCGAAATGGATCTATTTCAAGCACTGAACCTCTTCTATCTGAGCTATCATTGAAAATTCTCACACCAACAGTTTGTTTAAGAATATTATGAGAACATATCTGCCCTCTTTTGCCATCCACTTTTACCCTAGTGCCTATAGGTGGTAGCTTCCCAGCTAATTCCACATAACCCTCATATTCAAAAGCCAGGCAACACATAAGACGTCCACACATGCCAGATATACGATCCGAACCACGGTGAGAAACTTGCTGAGCCTCAGCCATATCCGAGCCTATGGAAGAAAAATCAGCTAAGAAGTGAGAGCAACAAAGCCCTCTGCCACAAGGTCCACAATCGCCTATTGCCTTAGCTTCATCGCGGGTGCCAATTTGAGTGAGTCTAATGCTAGCTGAAAAATGGGCAGCTAATTCCTTTACTAAAGCCCTAAAATCCACCCTTCCCTCTGAGATAAAGGCGTAGTTTATTCTATTTCCCTCAAAAGAAGAATGAACATCAACTAGTTTCATGGGCAATTTTAAGCGTGAGATTGCTTGCTTACAGAAGTCTAGTAATTCTTTCTTCTTCTCTGAGTCATCAGCTCGGGAGATGTCATCATAATCAGCTATCTTTAAAACCTCCTTAAGCTCATCTTCAGTTTTTAACTCCTTTAAAATAGAAACTACCTTAGCCAACTCTTTGCCTAATTCTGTTTGGACAATAAGATAATCACCGATAGAAATATTTAAACCGGGGTTAGTAAAATTATATATTTTATCCCAGGGTGCAAATTGCACCTGGATAATGTTTTTATAATTTTTCACTGGATATTTATAATGAGAAACGAGTGAAGACAGTGATATTTGCACCTTCCAAAATATCTTTAACTTTCTTTTTATCATCTTTAATATACTCTTGCTCGAGTAAACATACCTCTGAGTAGTACTTAGACATTTTTCCTTCTATGATTTTCTCTATCATAGCTTCAGGCTTCCCTTCTTTAATTAATTGTTCTTTATAAACAGATTTTTCCCTTTCAATTTCAGAAGCATCTACATCTTCTGATTTTAAGTATTTAGGATTTGCAGCAGCAACGTGCATCGCTAGGTCTGTAGCTAAATCTTCTTTTCCCGGAGTATCTAAAGAGAGTAAAACACCAATACGACCACCTAAGTGAGAATAACCGGCTACAGTCTTGTCAGATAAAATTTCAAAGCGTTTTATTTCCATTTTTTCGCCAATAGTACCAGAAAGATTGCTTACCGTATCAGCCACACTCAAATCTCCAGCTGAAAGCGCCATTAATTCTTCTAGATTTGCTGGCTTATTATCTTTAATTATTGCTAAAATTTTATCAGCTAAAGCTTGAAATTTTTCATTACGAGCCACAAAATCAGTTTCACTGTTTAATTCCAAAATATAACCCTCAGTCTTATCATCATTTAAGCTTAGACTTACTATACCTTCGCTGGTATCACGATCAGTTCTTTTAGCCGCTTTTGCAATTCCTTTCTTTCTTAAGAAATCAACTGCTTTTTCTAAATCACCATCTGATTCTTTAAGTGCCTTTTGGCAATCTACCATACCAGCACCAGTGAGTGATCTTAATTTTTTTATTAATTCCATATATTTTTAATTTTAAGAACTAAAATGAGAAGTTCATTTTTTAATTAGACAGTTTTTTTCTTACTACTTAAAACAGTTTTTTTGATTGCTTCTAAAAGTAGAGCAATTGTTTTAGTAGAGTCGTCGTTTCCGGGAATAGGATAATTAACCAACTCGGGGTTAACATTGGTATCACAAATCGCAATAATAGGAATATTCTTTTGTCTAGCTTCCTTAACTGCAGTTTCCTCTTCCCTTATATCCCAGATGAAAAGAGCATCTGGTAATTTATTTAGATTAGTTAAACCACCAACCCTTTCTCTAAGTTTTGAAATTTGACGGTCAAATTCTAATCTTTCTTTTTTAGTATATTTCTCTAAGCGACCAGATTCTTTCTTTTCAACTAAATCTTGATATTTCTTAACTGATTTTTTAACAATAAGGAAGTTAGTCAAGTAGCCTCCTAGCCACTTACCAACAATGTATGGTTGCTTAACATCTTCTGCCATTTTTTTCATTGGTGCAGAAACTTGATTTTTAGTACCAACAAATAAAATACTCTTGTTCTCAGATACTAGCTTGGACATAAACCCCAAAGCTTCTTCTAACTTTTTTTGACTTTTTTTAAGATCGATAATATAGACACCATTTTTAGTAGTGAAAATATACTCTTTCATTTTAGGATGCCAACGATTAGTCCTATGACCAAAGTGCATACCTGCTTTTAACATCTCTTCGAGAGTGGGAATGTTTTTCATATTGTTTTTCTTTTTTACGTCTGCTTCGCTACCTCAAAGTGAGGAAGAAAATAAAGGCTATTGCCCCAGAAGCATGATGATTAATTAAAAATATCTGCAAATGCAGATCTTACATATTTATGTCTCTATAATATTTTAAAGAGACATAAATATTATACATTATAGGCATTATTTGTCAATCAAAGTGCCCTGATACAGCTTGGCGGCTTGAATAGCTGAAAGCGTTCCTTCAAATATCGCTAAGTCGTCTAATTCTACATAATTAAGCTCATTTTTAATAAGTAGGCGATTGGGCAATTCATTTTCAGCTATCCAAATATTTTCTAAAGTCTTTTTTACTTGGCCGTCAATGTATAGTTTTAGTTCATAGCGATAAGAATCGTAGGTCATTATAAAATGATGCCAAGCTTCGTCTTTACTAAAATCTGTATTTTCGCCATCGCTAAATAGGCCCTCTTTATCGTTAAACCAGTAGTTACGTCGATAATAACTAGGAGTCAAAACAAATTTAGGCTTATCATTAAAATATAAACCCACACGCGAGCGACCATCATTTGGATAAAATGAACTGCGCCACCAAAAGGCTAAGCTCATGTCAGAGCTACTTAAAGCACTACTTAGGCTAAGATCTATATCTTTTCCCCATTTATTTTTAATACCAGTATTATTACTATCTTTCCAAATCCATGAATCCTCTGGCAAATTCATGAGCAAACCCTCAACTTCATCTAGCGCCTCATTCCCACCACCCTCATTAACCTTCTCATGACCTTCATTAAAATTCCAAAAATATTTTAAGGCGGGATATTTTTGAGAAGTTCTTTTAGGATATGGCTCAAAAGGGGCCCTAGAATCAATAATTTGATTTATATCAGAACTACTTAGTGCTTCACTCCAAAATACTAGCTCGTCTATACTTGCCAGACCAGTGTCATCATTTATTTGCAAAAGATTAAAGTTGCTAGGTAAAGACTCAATAAACTCATGCCGACAGATCTCTACTCCATTTATATAAGTCGCCCAATAGCCCGCCTCCTTATCTACTACTAGAGCAAAATGACGCCAATTGTAATCATCTTCTGAAAATACTGGTGTTTTGTAATAGCGCCAAAGAGTATTAGGAAGTCCTGTTATTTGCATTAAATTCTTTTCTAGTAATACCTCCACTAAGTGATCATTATCATTACTAAGTTTTAATCTAATTCTAGGTTGATTTTTCTTATTTAAACTATGGTCGCGGTAATAAAAAGATAGACTAAATTTATTTAAATCTATCTCTGGGTCCAATTCTTTTATAAATTCTGGTGAGCTATAGCTTACTGAAAGAGCACAGTCAAAAATACCAACTGTATAATCTTGCTCTCCATAACACTCATCAAAATGCCAAAGATGACTTATATGACTTGCCTCTATGGTTCCAGGAAAGACAAAGGGGCTAAAATCAGAAGCCCCATTATTATTATCGCCACCCTCATTGCCACCACTACCCGCATCCCCATCCTCGCCTGAGTCAGAACCATCCTCGCTGCCACCATCGCCACCAGGTTCTTGATTATTATCACCCCCATCACCCTGATCTATATAATCATCCCAACTTATACTAGGATCACTTGAAGCTACTAAGGAAAAGTCTGTATAGTTGTCATTGTCAAAAGCCACTCTGTTTAAATAATAATTATCAGAAATTTCAGGAGCTGGCTGTGTGCCCTGATAGTATGTAGCGGCGCCGAAACCCAGGGCGTCTAGTATATCAGCGTCATCGCTAGAGCTTATCGCCGCTTTACCTAAATAAAGAGTATAGCCATTACCTGTCCAACCAAACTCTCTTCTTTTTCCAATTGCATCGGCGAGGTTTAAAAAATATGGACTAGCCCCGTCCCTTACCATTAGATAATAACTTTTAGCCTTTATGACAGTTCCACCGGGGTATATTCCATCTGATTCATTTCCTATCCGCATGACTATACTAGGATTATCAGCTGTTTTAGTTTTTTCTATTCTAAAACCAGCTTCAGCTAAATCAAAATCAAAATCATTGGGATTGTATAATTCTATAAAATCATTCATGCCCGTACTATACACCTTGCTTATATAAGCACTAGGCGTGCCTCCTGAATCATTAGAACTATTTTCTTCACCTGGCTTTACTGCTTCTTCTGGTTTAGTTCCTATTTTTATTTTTGAATCAGCTAGCTTTAAGCTGCCCGCACTTGGCTTAGCAGGTTTTTTGTCTATTTCTATTTTTTCTTTACTTAGCGCATCTTGCTTTAAAACGACTAGAGCGCTTTTATCTGGACTCTTAGTTTTCAAGCTCACCCCGCTATCTTGATTTGCCTTATCTGTATTTATATTTAAATCATTATCTGCAACAGTTCCTTTATTATTTTTAGCCTCTACTATCTGCTTGTCCCCTCCTGCCACAATTTTTGAATTATGAGGGGTGCTTGCCTCATTATTTACATCTTCATTTATTAAAATAATGTCATGCTCTTCCCTAGCTTCACCTACTGATCCATTTTGTCCCTCATTGCTTTTATTTACAATAGTATAGCTATCATTGCTTTGCTTTGCTATCACAGAGTCATCTTCTAGCAAGTCGAAGCTATCTAAACTAAGACTATCTTCATTTTTTCCAAATATTTTCTTAGTATATTTTCTTACAGCGCTAATAGTATTATCGGCAATGGCTTTAATAGAAGATAAGGGGTTATTAACCAAACTCCATCTAAGCATAAGCCCTAATGTAGGAGTTTTTCCCCGTATATCTTTTTCCCTAAAAGAAGAGCTTAACTTTATATCCACTTTTTCATTTTTTAAACTAGTTTGAAGAAATTGAGTATAAGGTACAAAAAAATATCGCTCACCTTTATAAAGTCTGCCGGCATTAAAACCAATTTTTTCTGGTGGTGGCAAGATTAAGTTCTTACGAGCCGCTATCTTGGAAAACTCTCTTTTACTTGAAAAACAGTCTCCCTCTGAGTTTATAAAACTAATATTATCAAAACCATCCGGAGTTATGTCTATAGCATAATTATCACTGTCATAAACTAATTCATCCAAATTATTAGGGTTTAAGATACCAGCACTTTCATAAATTTTTTCCACTAAGCCCACACAAGTCCAGTCTGAATTATTTGGTCCTTTTTGTTTTTGAAAACTAAAGTCATAGCCTAAATTTTTCTCAGCCAGTGCCTTGGCTATCTTTACAGCCTTAAGGCGTATGCTAAAATTTGCCTCTTTTGGTATCTTCGCGCCTATAAATTTTTCATCAGCTGCTTCGTTTACAAAATGCTCAGCCCTAGTTTTTACTATCCCACCAGCTAAAGCCTCAACAACATAATGAATGCCATCCTCTTCGCCTATATACATACCCACATGTCCAGGATAGATATGCTGTAGTATGCCGCGCTTAATACCTAAAAGCTCACGACTTGAATAACCATACATCAAACCAGAGCCCGATGTTCTATAAACTAAAGCTCCTGGACTAAGAGCACTTGCGGGAAAAGAAAAACAAAATATAAAAAAGAAGACCAGAGATATTGCTAATATTATTTTATTTTTTAAAAATCTATACATATTTTATTTTATAAAGAAAAATAAGTCTTAAGTTCAAAGTCACTGAGTTGAGGGGCGATGTAATC
>CAYIZC010000009.1:13833-15233 GCA_964367805.1 uncultured Gammaproteobacteria bacterium | reverse complement strand
CTATGTTAGTAATTATAAAGAGATGGAGGTATTAGTAAAAGACTACTTAAATTAAGTAGTCTTTTTTTTACATCTCCTTATTTCAACAAGTCTTGTAGAATTTCTTTAGCTAGAGTCGGATTAGCCTTTCCTTTAGTTTGGGCCATTACTTGACCAAGTAAAAATTGAATGATATTTAATTTACCAGATTTGTAATCAGCTACTTGGCTGGGATGTTTTATTAAGATATTTTTTATTGTTTCTTCTAAATCGGAGCGACTGTCTAGCTGTTCTAAGCTTAAATCTCTCATTATGTCAGTTGGATCGCCTCCATTTTTATACATTATATCTAAAATAATCTGACCAGCGGAAGAGTTTACTTTATTTTGATAAATCAAACAAACCAACTCAGCAAAGTTTTCGGCTGTTAGCCTAAGGTCAGAAATATTCTCTTTATTTAGTTTAAGATGTTTTAGAAGCTCACCACTTAACCAATTAGATGCTATTTGAGCGAGCTTCTTATCTTGGCGCCTAGGGTCATCACCATTTGCCTCTATCCAGGCATTTAGTTCGGAAATAACCTGTTCAGTGAAGTGGGACAGCTCTTTAGTAGCACAAAGAGTTTCAGCCATTTCTGCCTTAAGGCCATACTCTTGTTGAAACCTTTTTATTTTATTATCAGGTAGCTCTGGCAGGCTAGCTTTTATTTTAGCGAGCCATTTGCCGTCTATATTTATAGGGGGAATGTCTGGTTCAGGGAAGTAGCGGTAGTCAGCTGAGCTTTCTTTCACTCTTTGACTGACTGTCTTATTTTTATTTTCATCCCAGCCCCTAGTTTCAGCTATTATTTCTTGACCAGATTCCAGCTCAGATTCTTGACGCTTAATTTCATAGTTTATGGCTTTTTCAAGAGAACGAAAAGAATTAATATTTTTAACCTCAACTTTGTTGTTAAGTTTATATTTTTTAAGAGGAGTAATTACTCCGTTTTTATTTTTAAATTTACCAATTTCTTGCAAACTAACATTTGCCTCACAGCGCATCTCTCCTTTTTCCATATCAGCTTGGCTTATTTCTAAGTAGCGCAGAATTTGCTGAAACTTTTGACAGAAGTCTTTAGCCTGGCTGGCATCTTTTATCACTGGATCAGTTACAAGCTCCATGAGTGGTGTACCCGCCCGGTTAAAGTCTATTAAGGTGTAGTCGCTGCCTTTGGGGTGAGTGGACTTACCAGTGTCTTCTTCTAGATGTATCCTAGTTATCTCTATTTTGTCACTACCTAGATTCAGAAAACCAGAGTAGGCTAAAGGAAGGTCAAATTGAGATATTTGATAACCCTTAGGAAGATCGGGGTAGAAATAATTTTTTCTATCAAATTTTGATTTAAGGTTAATTTTGCAATCTAAAGCTAGGCCACAGGC
>CAYIZC010000009.1:0-13733 GCA_964367805.1 uncultured Gammaproteobacteria bacterium | reverse complement strand
TCTTTAATTTCAAGATTATAGACATCTTGAATTAAAAGCTGGGCAATTTTTTGTTGAGGCACTATATTAAAAATATCTTCAGAGAGATTTTTAACTATTACCTTTATCTCTCCGCGATAACTTGCATCTATTACACCGCCCATAGTGGTAATGCCGTCATTTGCTAAACCACTTTTATCCCAAATTAGGGCAACTGAATTTTCTGGTATTTTAATTTTAATTCCAGTTGAAACTAGAGCTTGGCCATAGGCAGGAATAGAATAGTAGTCGCTTGAGTATAGGTCATAACCAGCATCGCCAGTGTGAGCCTTAGCGGGTAGACGAGCATTATCATTTAATATCTCAACTAGCAGACTCTTAGGATTATTAGACAAGGTTTGTTTTTCTTTTTCTAGCTCCACCAAGCTTTCCTTTATCTCAGTTTGGCTACTAGCTTTATTTTCCATCACACTGGCAACGCTAGATTGTAGCTTTGAACTATCCGCGGCTTGCTCTAGGGGAAGGGAGTCCTTCTTGTTCTTAGAATGTTCATTTAGAATTAAATCACGGTTGTTTACTATTTGTTTATTTGAACCAATGATGTTGCCTATAGCTTGAAAGTCACGGTTTAGTGGTTTGCTGTTTTTAATAACTTGACTGCTGACAAGCCAGACTAAAAAATGAATCGCCTCAGGACTTAAAATCTCACCCTTGTGAGTGCATTTTACTAACTTAAAACCAGGTAAATTAGAAGCCATTTCTAAAAAGGTTTTCTCAGCGTTTTTAAGATGGTTTAAGTCATCTTCATGTATATCTTTAGTTTTTCCTTCCCAATCTTCTCTTTTTCGCTCTTTTGCTAGCTTAAAAGAAATCTCAGATTCTACTTGTAAAATTATCGTTAAGTCAGGTCGGGGAATCTCAAATATTTTATACTCTAAATCAAAAAGCCAATTAAAAAATAATTTCTTCTCCAGGGGGTTGCTTATTTTTCCACCTTGATGACCTAGGCTAGCGCTGGTATAGCGGTTTGCTAGTACAATTTTACCAGCATCTAACCATTTATTTATAGTGGCGCTGGCATCAAAGCGATCTATGGCATAGAAAATGGAGGCTTTGTAAGGACCAACCTCACTAGCACTGCCATATTTTCCAGAGAGATACTCTTCTACCATACCAGCTGACTTCGTGTTGTATTGAGGAAAGTCAGCTACCTCCACCTCATGGCCCTCACTTATCATCTTGCTTTTAAGTAGCTCAAGCTGGGTGGTTTTTCCTGAACCATCAGTGCCGTCTATAACAATGAATTTTCCTCTTTTATTTTCCATATGTCTTAATTTTAGCAAAAATATTATCAATTTGTCGATAGAGACCATCAATATCGGCCTCATTTATAATTTTATAGTGAGAAATCTCGCTAAGTTTTTTTATATCTCGTTCTGATTCACGTTTTTCATCAGATTCAAACTGAGCCAGGGTCTTATCCTTATCGCCAGAGTTTTCATTACGAGCACATACTCGTTTGTGCCTAATATTGCTGTTTGCTTCTATGCTAATTAGTTTAAATTCAGGGAGGTTTAAGAGCTCTGATATATCAGCTAGCCTCCTTACTCCATCTATGACAACGACATCAGTCTGAGCTAGTCTGGCAGAATGGGCAATTATTTTAGCTAAGAGGTCTTCACCAAAGCGATTTCTTAAGTCCAGAGAAAGGTGTTGCAGGTTTTCTCGACTAGGCTCTAGCTGCAAAGTGTCTAAAACACTTCTTAGTGGACTAGAAAACTTAAAGCTACTAGCTTGGTAGTTTTTAGATATATATTCTTGTGTTAGGCCTTTACCGCTGGCAATGGGGCCAACTAGGGCGATAATTAATTTTGCCATATTTTAGTATAATACCTTATATCTTAGCTTAATGGTATTATTATTTAACTTTTTTACTTCCAGGAGTTCTAAATTAAGGTCAAAGTCGTCTTTAAAGAGAGTTAGGCCTTGCCCAAAAATTTTAGGCTCAAGAGTTATTATAATTTCAGAAATTAGTTTATGTTTTAGGAAAAGGGAGTTTAAGTTAGATCCGCCTCCCAGGAGGGCTGATTTGTAAGCCATTTTTTCTAAATCTTTTAAAACAAGCCTGGGGTCACCAGAGACCCATTTTACTCCAGCTATTTCTTTTAAATTTTCTTTACGGCTAAAAACTACATTCAATCTGTCTTTTAGGGGAGACTTGAAGGTTTTAAAAGTATTTTCACCCATTAAAATAAGACCATGGGATTTAGAAACTTCAACAAAGAGTTTTTTATCCTCAGGGCTAGTCCAATTAGCAAAGTGGAGGCTATCTTTGGCAATTATGCCATCTAGGCTCATAGCCATTATCATTGTTACAGGTATCATATTTTTATTAAAAAGCCCCTTAGTTGTAAGGGGCTATTAAGTTTTAAATCGCAATTGGCGCTTTTATAGCCGGATGCGGGTCATAGTTGCAAAGTTCAAAATCATCGTAGCTAAAAGAGAATATGTCTTTTACTTGCTGGTTTAATTTCATAGTGGGCAGTTCTCTAGGCTGACGAGATAATTGTAGCTTCACCTGCTCTAGGTGGTTGTTGTAGATATGTAGGTCACCAAAAGTATGAACAAACTCACCAGGGGCAAGGTCAGTAACTTGAGCCACCATGAGAGTCAAAAGTGCATAGGAGGCAATATTAAAAGGAACTCCTAAGAAAATATCAGCACTTCTTTGGTAGAGCTGGCAAGACAATTTTCCATCTACAACGTAAAACTGAAACAGGAGGTGACAAGGCGGAGGAGCGCTTTTTTCACCCTTAATTAGGGTTTGTAAATCAGCTACATTCCAGCCAGAAACAATGATGCGTCTTGAGTCAGGGTTATTTTTTATAGTTTTAACGGCCTCTGCAATCTGATTTATCTTTAGCCCGTCTTTTCCTTCCCAAGCAGTCCATTGTTTGCCGTAGATGGGACCAAGGTCACCATTTGTATCAGCCCATTCGTTCCAAATCTTTACACCATTATCATTTAAATACTTAACATTAGTATCACCACTTAAGAACCAAAGTAATTCATGAATGATAGATTTTAAGTGGACTTTCTTGGTAGTTAAAAGAGGGAAGCCTTCACTAAGGTCATATCTAACTTGCCTGCCAAAAACACTGCGAGTGCCAGTTCCAGTTCTGTCATCTTTGCCAATACCGTTTTGATTGACGTCTTTTAATAAATTTAAATAAGTTTTCATATTATATATTTTTAAGTTACTAGGCTTATCTTAAGCAGAGTAAGTTAAAAAGTCAATTAAAATTTCTTAAGTATTTTCATACTCAACAATGTCAGCTGAGATAAGTTTAAAATCTATCTTAGCTTCGCGAAATACCTCCTTGCTTCTAGCGCTAGCGTGATAGTCAAAAGAGCAAACAACTCGCTTAATGCCAGCATTAATTATCATCTTAGCGCAGGTGTAGCAAGGTGTCATTTTGCAGTACAGCGTGCCACCGTCTAAGGCAATACCCATACGAGCAGCCTCACAGATCGCATTTTGTTCAGCGTGAGTAGTTCTAATACAGTGCTTTGACTGTTTACCATCGGAGTGGGTTACAGTATGCATCTCATGGCCTACTTCATCACAATGAGCTAGGCCTATGGGTGAACCTGCGTAGCCAGTGGCGACAATGCGATTATCTCTGGCAATAACACAACCAGCTCGACCCCTATCACAGGATCCGCGACTACCTACCATAGCCATAATTTTTAGGAAATATTCATCCCAGGAGGGGCGTTTATACTTGGGTGTTTGCAAATTTAAGTCTCTTGTAGCTTCTACCATATACATTATGTAAATACTTAATAACTACCTATAGCTTACTATAGATTTCTAATAAAATAAATATTGACAAATACTATAGTTTATATCAAGGGTCTAGTAAAAAAAGCTAATAAGAGCTATAATAAAAGGGTATTTTTGGCTTAGAAATAGCATTATTTAAGTATGAAGATAATAAACAAAATAAAGAGGAAAATAGCTGAAAATAAGGAAGTTTTCTTTCCTATTAAGGTATATCCTGGAGCGTCAGAAAATAAAATTAGTGATGGGCCAGAAGGTGTTTTGTATGTCAAAATAACTACTATCCCAGAGGATAATAAAGCTAATCGGGCCTTGATAAAGTTTTTGGCTAGTGAGCTGGAGTTAAGACGATATCAGGTAGAAATTAGTAAAGGGAAAACAACACAGCTTAAAACTATTAAAATAAGTCGCTAGATATGGATTTATCTATTATTATTGTCTCTTGGCAGGTAAAGGATAAGCTGGAAGAAAACTTAAAAGCCCTCTACGAATCAGAGGGCAATTTTAAATTCGAAGTTTTTGTAGTTGACAATGCCTCAAGTGATGGTAGCGTTCAAATGCTAAGAGAGAAATTCCCACAAGTTAAGTTAATCGCCAACTCACAAAATCTTGGTTTTGCCAAAGCTAACAACCTAGCGATAAAGAAAGCTGAAGGTGACTTTATTCTTCTTTTAAATCCTGACATGAGGCTGCAGGCAAATACCTTGTCCCTAGCCCTAGATTTTGCTAAAGAAAAAAGCGAAGCAGTGGTCTCAGGTATAAAACTAATAGACGGGAAGGGAGATATTATAAATCATGTTCGTCGTTTTCCTCGTTTCTTTGATCAGTTGATGATAGTTTTAAAATTACCGCACTTATTTCCTGGTCTTTTAAACAATTATTTACTACCCCGTTTTGATTATAGTCAGTCAGCTAAGGTTGATTCAGTTCGAGGCTCATTTTTTTTAATAAATAGAAAGTCCTATAAACGTTTAACTAATGTTTACGAGCCCTATCTAGATGAGAGATATTTTGTTTGGTTTGAGGAGGTAGATTTTTGTCGCTATGTCTATAGCCTGGGGGGTGAAGTTTGGTATAATGCGAAAGCTACTTGTCGTGATGATATTGGGCAAAGTTTTGCTTTGCTTAAGCGTTCTCAAGCACAGGCTTATTTTAGGGATTCAATGTTAAAATACTTTGCTAAGTGGGAAAAGTCTTGGCAGAGAAGAGGTCTACTCGTAGCTTGGAACTTTATCGGCTTATTTATCAGATAAATATGAAAAAGGAAAAAATTGCTGTAGTGCTTATAAATTATAAAGACTACGCGCGTACTTTTTTAAAAGAATGTCGCGATTCTTTGCGAGCTCAAAGCTATGGTAGTTCAAATATCCAAGTCTATATTATTGACAATGCTAGCTCTAAAGAAAGTATAGATTATTTAAAAAAAGAATATGAGGAGGCAATAGTATTACCCCGCGCTGATGGTAATTATTGTGCTGCTAATAATTTAGGTTTTAAGGAGGCAATTTTAGCAGGGTATGATTATATTGTTACCTTAAACATGGACACAGTTTTAGATTATCGCTGTATAGAAGAGTTGGTTTTATCTTTAGATGTAAATCAAGAGGCAGGAATTTCTCAGGCTAAGATACTGATTCATGACAAGAGCGTTAAGGAGCAAAAAATTAACACCTTGGGTAATATAGTGCACTTCTTAGGTTTTGGTAGTACTTCAGCTTACAGGGAGCCAGATAGAGAGATAGAGGGCTATCCAGAGATAGAGGGATATGCTAGTGGTTGCTGTTTTATAAGTCGAAAAGAAGTATTTGAGAGTATTGGGGCTTGGAATGAGGAGTATTATATGTATCATGATGATATAGAATATAGTCTAAAAGCACGTCTAGCAGATTATAAAATAATTTTAGCTCCAAAAGCACGCGTTTTTCATAAATATGAATTTTCCCGCAGTCAGAGAATGCTATATTATATGGAAAGAAATCGCTATTTATTGGCTTTTAGTTTTTATCCTATATATCTCTTAGTTTTACTAGCACCTGTTTTTATAGTTTTAAATATTGCCATGATGGCTTACGCACTAATAGGTGCTTGGTTTAAAACCTGGCTAAAGGTTAATTTATATTTTTGTAATCCCAGAAATTGGTGGAAAATTTTTAAGTTTAGAGCTAGTATAAAAAGACTGGGAGGAGATTTTAATTCTCAGATAGCAAAAACTATGGCTGGTCGTTTAGAGTTTTTAGAAATAGATAATTTTATTTTGCGACATATTGCTAATCCAATTTTAAATACTTATTGGCAATTTGTTAAAAAAATCATTTAATATGGACCTATCAATCATTATAGTAAACTATAGGAGTAAGGATAAGCTAAGAACTTGTCTGCAGTCTATTTTAAAAGAGGATTTAGATTCTTTAAAATGGGAGATTATTTTAGTAGAGAATGATTCTGGTGACGATTTAAGTGATATCATTCCTTACGACAAGGAGGTTAGATTAATACTTTCTAAAAAAAACTTAGGCATGGGTGGGGGTAATAATTTAGGAATTTCTGAAGCAGAAGGTGAATTTATTTTAGTTTTAAATCCAGATACAGCCTTGCACAGGGGTTCTGTTAAAACTTTGTATAGCTATATTAAAAGTAATAAGGAAGTGGGCATGATAGGTCCTAAGTTGCTTTATCCAGACGGAAGTTTACAAATGTCTTGCTTAAGATTCCCTAGTTTTTTTATGCCTATTTTAAGGCGCACCTTTTTAGGGAATTATTTTAAAAATACTCGGGATCACTTTACCATGAGTGACTTTGATCATAATGAGATTAAGGCAGTGGATTGGTTAATGGGCTCTTGTCTTATGTTTAAGAAAGAAATTGAATTAGAAGGTGGAAATATTTTTAGACCAATGTTTGATGAGCGCTATTTTATGTACTTTGAGGATACTGACCTAGGAAGACAATTTAAAGAAAGGGATTTACAAGTAATATACAACCCTAAGGCCATTGTTACTCATGACCATGCGAGAGAAAGTGCTAAGCATCCGTGGTATATCGCTTTATTTAAAGATAGCTTAAGCTGGGTTCATATTGGTTCATGGCTTAAATATTTTGCTAAATGGAGTTTGAAATATAAAAATTAATTAAAAATATATGAAAAAAATTAGAAAAGCAATTTTACCAGTAGCTGGCTTTGGTACCAGATTTCTTCCTGCTACAAAAGCACAGCCTAAAGAAATGTTGCCAGTGGTAGACAAGCCGGTTATCCAGTACTTAGTAGAGCAGGCAGTTACAGCTGGTATAGAAGAGATAATCTTTGTGACTGGTCGAGGCAAGCGCGCTATAGAGGATCACTTTGATTATTCCTATGAACTAGAGAAAACTTTGGTAGAGAAAAACAAGCTAGACTTAATTAAGAAAGTAAAGAAGATTGAGAAGCTGGCTAAGTTTTCTTATGTCAGACAACCTATCCCCTTAGGAGATGGTCATGCGATTAATTGTGCTGCTCATTTAGTGCGCGAAGATGAGCCAGTTTTAATAATGTTTGGAGACACTTTGTATGATGCTGATATTTCACCAGTTACACAATTGATGGAGGTTTATAATAAGTATGGTGAGTCAGTGGTTGGTTTATCAGAAGTAGCTAAGGATCAAGTTGATAAGTTTGGTGTTATCGATGGAGCTGAGCTTGAAGATGGGGCTTATAAGATTAAACGTTTTGTGGAAAAACCAAAAATTTCTGAGGCGCCATCTAATTTAGCGGCCGTGGGTCTCTATATTATTACTCCTAAAGTGCTACAAACTCTAGCTACTATGAAGTCTGGTAAGTCAGGGGAGATAAGATTAGCTGATGCTTTTGACTTAATGCTTGAGAGTAATGAGCCTATCTATGGTAAGAAAATTGAAGGGGAGTGGTTAGATACAGGCAATAAATTTAATTTTATTAAAGCCACTTTAAAACTAGGCTTAAAACATGAGGAGGTGAAAGATGACTTACAAAAGCTTATAAATGAGCTGGCTGAGAAAAAATAAATTAGACTTTAAGCTTTTAGTTTAAAATTATAAAAAAAATCGTGCTTCTAGATGAAGGACGATTTTTATCTATTTAAACATTTAACTAGGTGAATAATTGTTGTCTCGGTGTTATTTAAGAAGTAGCTTATAGACACCATGTTGTCTTCCCAGCTTCGCATAGAAATATAAAGTATCATTGCGACTATCTAGGGCGATAGTTCCAATGCTTTGAGCTTTAAAAAGAGTGGTGAGCGTATTTGTATTTATGTCACCAGCAATTAAAGAGTCGGCAGTTGAGAATATATAGTAGTTATCTTTATCATGCCAAAGGATTTCTTTTATAGGATCACTTAATCGAGCCAGTATTTTGTAGGAATTATTTTTTAAATTTAATGAGCTTATTTCCCAGCCATTGTGATAGATAATGGTATCGCGATTTATATATTCCCAATCTTTAACATCATTTATTTGGAAAGACTGCCTCCAGTCAATTTTATCAATAAGGTATAGAGAAAAATTCTTTTCATCGTATAGGCTTAAATAGGAGTTCTTATTTGTCGCTGCAAAACGATAGTTCGCCGAATTTGGTAATTCTATTTTTTGAACCACATCACTACTTGTTAAGCTAATTTCAACTAGATATTTCTTATTTTCTACTTGAGTGATTATAAATAAAGATGAGCCATCTTGTTTATAGTCTAAATTATCTACATCTTGAAGCAGAAGAGTGTTGGTTTTATTATTTTTATCTAACTTATAAATAGATTTTGAGGCGTCACTGTAGTAGATGGAGTCATTGTCTTTATCATATTTCCAACTTAGGTTTTTAAGCTCAGGCAGTAAATCATTTATACCAGCATCAGAAATATTGTAGATTACTCCATCACTAAAAAAGTAGGGAGCATCTTTAAGCCAAGTTCCCTCGTCTATATTTTTAGTATCTATTTTTTTAAGACTAGCAAGCTTTAAGTCGACAAATTCTTGGCTGGCATTTAAAAATATGTATTGGGCGTTTTCATTAAGCGTGAATTTACTTTGCTCGCTACGGTAGACAAGGGTGGGCAAGTCTGAGCGGAAGAGATTTATGTTTTCTATATAATTGGTGATACCGGAGTCAATGTAGACTTCTTTCTCATGTGGCCAAAAACCTTCTTTTACAAGCTTAAGAGTGTACTTGCCAGGGACAAGATTTTTGATTTTAATAGGAGTGGAGACTTGTTTTCTTTGCAAAGGATTAAAGCTGCTGTTGCTTTGTTTTTTATCATCTAGATAAATATAAGCATCTTTAGGAGAGGAAGTTATAGAAAGGGTTCCAGTTTTAACTAAAAGACGATTAAATTGTATAGGTCTATTGAGATTTAGTTTATAGCCAGAGGCAAAGAGAGAAACACCAGTTGTAATAACTATAAACAGGAAAATAAACAAAAAGAAAAGGTAGTCGCGTATTTTTTTGGACATATTATTTTATTCTTCAAGGCGGCTTATATCAGCCCCTATCGCACGTAATCTGCTATCTAGCTCAGCATAGCCGCGGTCTATTTGATAGATATTATTAATCTCAGTTTTGCCCTCAGCTATTAGTCCGGCAATAACTAAGGCGATGCCAGCCCTTAAATCAGGACTAACTAAATGCTTTCCATATAGTTTGCTAGGCCCTTGGACAACAACACGATGAGGATCGCACATAATAATATTTGCACCCATCTGCGAAAGCATATCTGTCCAAATAAGGCGCCTGTCATATATAGTCTCATGAATAATACAGGTGCCA
Organism: uncultured Gammaproteobacteria bacterium; assembly: GCA_964367805.1. GTDB lineage: Bacteria > Patescibacteriota > Patescibacteriia > Patescibacteriales > UBA12465 > UBA12465. Next base: position 4,140 of record CAYIZC010000009.1, on the reverse strand, counting down.
CTGGCCTGTGTCATTAAGACAACGTAGGGTGATTGCAAGTCAGTTGCAAAGCCTGGATATTCGTGAGTTTTGATGTTATGAGCCTTTAGCTCTCCTTTTCTAGTTTTCATTTTAATGCTGTTTTCACCTAGTTCAAAATTAACGCCGGTTTTTTCTAAAATTTTAAGCAATGTCATAACATGTTCGGGGTTGCAATTAGTTATTTCTAGGTTGGCATTGGCGGCTGCGGCTAAAATAGCAAATGAGCCCGTTTCAATTCTGTCGGGCATGACAGTAAACACATCAGCTCCTAGTTTTTCTATTCCTTCAATTTTCATCGTGGGTGTACCAGCTCCTGAAATTTTAGCACCCTGGCTGTTTAGGTATGAGGCTAAAGCTTCAATTTCTGGCTCCATTGCGCAATTTTTTAAAGTAGTGAGACCTGGTATTAAAACAGCAGTCATCATCATGCTCTCAGTTGCAGTTACACTAATTAAAGGGAAGAAGTAGTTAGCTGCTTTTAACTTATCAGCTTTGATGTGATAGAAGCGACCATCTTCCTCTGTGACAGTAGCGCCAAAAGCCTTGTAGCCATCTAAAAATAGATCAATAGGTCGTCCAGCTGCTCCAATCACGCAGCCACCGGGATGAGGAAATTTAACTTCCTTAAATCGTGCCAACATAGGGCCGACAAACATAATTGATCCGCGAAATTTATTAGCCATAGATTGGCTAAGCTCAGTCTTATCGATCCCGCTAGTATTTATTTGAATCTCAGATCCTTGCTGCTTAATTTCAGCCCCTAGGTCAGCGAGTACCTCCAGTGAACAATCTACATCCTCAATTCTAGGTACATTCTTTATAGTAATGGTATTATTTGATAAAATTGATGCGGGAATTATTTTTAAAGCAGCGTTTTTAGCACCACTGACCGCTATTTGGCCAGAAAGTTGCTTTCCACCATTGATGATAAATTTAGCCATATTGATAATTATTAGATAATTAAGTATAAACTTTAATTACAAGCCTTAACTCTCCCTTTACTATAAATCATTTATTGACATTTTTCAAATATTTGTATAATATAAGTTTGTTCAGATTAAAGAAGCTGACGCAATACTAATAAAGGGATTTGTTCTAAGTAAATGCTTATTTTTAGAACAAATAGTAAAAAAATAAATATGTCAAAAATAGCAGTTATTAAAACTGGAGGCAAACAATACAAAGTTAATGAAGGCCAAGTTATTAAGGTAGAAAAACTTGAAGCTGAGCCAGGTACTAAACTAAAGTTAGATACTCTTCTTATTGCCGATGGCGACAAGGTTGAGGTCGGCACTCCTTCACTAGGAGAGAAGGTTGAAGTAGAAGTAATAGACACTGCCAAGGCTAAGAAGGTAACAGTGGTAAAGTATAAGAATAAGACTCGTTACAAGAGGACTCTTGGTCATCGTCAAAACTATACTAGTATTAAGATAAATACTATTGCTTAGTTTTTTGAAATTAATTTTAGAGTATATAAAAACCCGCTTAGACTAAGCGGGTTTTTGCTTTTCAAATTGTATAATTTTATCTTATTTCATTTCTGTACTTAAAGGCATTTCGAAGTGTTACCTGGTCAGCGTACTCAAGATCAGAGCCAGCCGGAAGTCCCTTGGCTAAATGGGTGATGCGCAGCCTATCTTTAAATAGTTTATTTAAGTAAATTGCTGTAGTTTCGCCCTCTAAGGTAAAGTTTAGGGCTAATATCATTTCTTTAACACCTCCTTTGTTAATTCTATTTTCTAGTCTCTTTAAGTGCAGTCTTTCCGGTCCTACTTTATCTATCATGCTAATTAAACCACCTAAAACAAAATATAGACCCTGATACTGGCCAGTGCTTTCAATTGCAATTAAATCTTGGATGTTTTCCACTATACACAGCTCTTGAGTTTGCCTTTTGGAATCAGCACAGATGGGGCAGGGATTACTTTCAGAAATTGCCAAGCAGTGAGAACAGGTAATAATATCTTCTTTTAGTTTTGCTAAAGCTAAAGAGAATCTATTTAAGCTCTCTTCGTCTTGTTTAAGTAAATAAAAAGCGTAGCGCTCAGCTGTTTTCGGACCAACACTAGGAAGCTGAGCTAGCTCTTCAATTAAATTTTGCAGAGCTTTAGGGTATTTCATTTATTTATTATTAGCTAAGTCCAGGGATACCACCCATCTCTTGCATCTTCTTAGCCATTAGACGTTGTGCTTTTTTAACAGCGCCATTGAAACACTCTTTAAGAGCAGTCTCTTGCTTAGCTTTGTCTAATTCAGGATTGATTTCAATCGCGGTAAGCTCTAAATTACCATTTAAAGTAATTTTTACTCCATTTTTTTCCTCAGTGACACTTTCTTTAGCTAGACTTTCTTGCATGGTTTTAGCTTGACCTCTTAAATCACGAAATTGTTTTAATTTACTAAACATAAGTTTATATTCTTATTTAATTTATTATTATTTTATTATAACAGATATTAAAATTCTGGGGTATTGCTAGATTCTTGTCTATTTAGACTGCGGAAGTTAACCGTTTTTTCATCAAAGAATAGGTCTACTTTACCAGTGGGACCATTTCTATGTTTAGCAATGTATATTTCCGCTTTATGTCTTTCCTCTTCAGGTAAATCATTGGGATTGAAATTACGATCAGAGGCTTTGCGGTAGATAAACATGACAATGTCAGCATCTTGTTCAATAGAGCCGGAGTCACGAAGGTGGGATAGTTTAGGAATAGCAGGGTTAGTAGCTTCAACCGCACGTGAAAGCTGGGCTAAGGCTAAAATAGGGATGTTTAGCTCACGGGCAATAGATTTAAGTCCACGACTAATCTCAGCTATCTCTTGGACTCTATTATCACCATACTTTCCCCTTCCTTCCATAAGTTGAAGGTAGTCTATAACTATTAAACCTAAGCCTTTTTCCATCTGTAATCTTCTCGCTTTAGTACGGATGCCCATAATAGAAAGGGTGCCAGAGTCATCAATATAGATAGGAGCTTCAGCTAATTTGCCCATTGCTTCACCAATTTTTGCAAAGTCATTGTCATCTTCTTTGTCAGATAGATTACCGGTTCTCATTTTCCAAAGACTAACATTGGCTTGAGCACAAATCATACGGTCAACTAATTGCTCTTTGCTCATTTCTAGCGAAAAAATACCAACCCCTTGTTTACTTTTTATGGCTGCTTGTCTTGCTATATCAAGCGCAAAAGAGGTTTTTCCGACTGAAGGACGAGCCGCGACAATAACAAGGTCAGATTTTTGTAAACCGGCTAGTAGTTTATCTAGATCAGGGAACCCAGTGGGAAGACCTCGTAGTTTGCCGCTAGACTTATGAAGATCATCGATACGATCAAAGGCTTCGGTAAGTAGATTATCAATAGGAGTGAAAGTATTTTTAAGATATTTTTTAGAAACAGAGAAAATTTTGCTTTCCGCGTCATCTAAGGTGCTATCGATATCATTATCTTCGTTGAAGCTAATGCGAGAAATTTCAGCAGCTGCTTGCTGCAGTCTTCTTAGAGTTGCTTTCTTTTGAATGATGTTGGCGTAATGTATGACATTGCCAGAAGTGGCAACGGCGTTTGATAGTTTAGCTAAATAGCTACGACCACCTATAGCTTCTAATTTTTTTCTATCATCTAGTTTATTGGCTAAAGTTATAACATCGATGGGCTCCTGAGAGGAGTAGAGGTCTTTTATAGCCTCAAATATTTGTTTATGAGCATCACGGTAAAAGTCTTCAGGGGCGACGTTGTCAGCAATTTTTATAATTGCATCTTTATCAATTAAAAGAGAGCCCAGCAAAGACTCTTCGGCCTCTAAACTCTGTGGCGGCATTTTTTCTAAAGAATTTTGTGAGTTTTGCATAGGGTTTTTTAGTATTTTATAGTCCCTTCATCTTATCTTAGAGTCCTATATATTTCAAGCAGAGCTTAAGCACAGTTTATCCATCATCTTTCCCCAAAAAGCAAAAATTCGCCTATATTGGGGCGAATCTTTTATTGAGCCGACTGTCGGGATTGAACCGACGACCTACTGTTTACAAGACAGTTGCTCTACCAGCTGAGCTAAGTCGGCATCTTGTGCGCCCACTAGGACTCGAACCTAGGACCTTCTCCTTAAAAGGGAGCTGCTCTA